>MHYW01000074.1:0-5720 GCA_001828545.1 Planctomycetes bacterium RIFCSPHIGHO2_12_FULL_52_36 | reverse complement strand
GGGATAAAGTAACATGCAAGAGACACAGAAAGACCTCCTTGATGATATGGAAAGGGAGGTACTGCAAGAAAAAGAAAGGCTGGAGGCCGCCACGAAAAAGCAGATAGAGGATATAAAGGCGGCTTCAGAGAAAGAAGTCAAAAGGCTAAGGGAAGAGGTATTGAAATCAGTTGACGAGAAATTGAAACTAGAGTGCACCAGGAGCCTTGCAAGGGCCGAGCAAGAGGTAAAGAACTCCATCCTCCTTAAAAAACAAGGGATTATTGAGAGTCTCCTGAAGGAGGTAGAGGATACCGTCCTCAAGGCCAGAGAGGAGGAGTTCTACCCCATGCTCTTTAAACAAATGCTCCTTGAGGCGTTGAAAGAACTAGAGGGTGAAGCAATTATAGAGGTGCATCCCTCTGACAAGGCCCTCTGCCAGGAGATAATTAGAGAGTTAGGGCGGAATTGTAGGATAGAAGACTTAAAGGGTATCTCTGGAGGTGTAGTGCTTACAAGTCCCGATGGCCGCGTCACCATTCACAACAGTCTCCAGTCACGGATAAAAAATGCCAGAAAGAGGGCCATGGAGGAAGTGGCGAGGGTCCTCTTTAAGGAGACAACCCTTGCTTAAAATCCTTGCCATAGTTGAACCGGAGATCGCCAGGGGTCTCAGGCTCTCAGGGGTAGAGACCAGGATTGCCCACTCCCCCACACAGGTCAAGGATTGCCTTGTGGAGACCCTAAGGAGCAAGGATTGCGGCATAGTCATCGTAGATAAGGCCCACGTAGACTCGTTTAACGAGGGCACAAAACGCCTCATAGAAGAAAGTAGCGTTCCCCTGGTAGTACCACTGCCCCTCAACATGAAGTGGAGTAAGGACAGTGATAAGGGGGGCGATACCTATGTCAAGGACATGATAAGGCACGCTATTGGCTACCATATCAAGATAAAGTAAGAGGGGAATTATGATAAGAGGCAAGATAATTAAGATTTCTGGTCCCGCAGTAATAGCCGGGGGCATGACAGGGGCAAAAATGAACGACATAGTACGGGTGGGCAATCTTGGTCTTATTGGTGAGATTATAAGACTGGATAGAGACACTGCCTTCATCCAGGTATACGAGGACACCTCGGGGCTCTTTGTGGGAGAGCCCGTAGAGAGCACTGACGAGCCCCTTATTGTAGAGCTAGGTCCTGGGCTTTTAGGAGGGATCTTTGATGGCATTCAGAGGCCCTTAGACGAAATAGAGAAGCAAAGCGGATTTTGGATGGCCAGAGGGCTAATCGTAAACAGACTAGACAGGGAAAAGACCTGGCACTTCTCGCCCAGGGTCAAAAAGGGAGACACTGTTCAGGAAGGGGACACCTTAGGGGAAGTAAAGGAAACAGGGGTTTTCTTGCATAAGATAATGGTACCGCCAGGGATAAGCGGGGTGGTAAAGGAGGTAAAGAAAGGGGAATTTAAGGTAGAAGATACAGTGGTCAGCCTTGAGGGGGGCCGGCAGTTGTCTATGATACAGAAATGGCCTGTCAGGAGGCCGAGGCCCTTCAGAAAAAAAACCCCCCCTGAGGAGCCTTTTATTACGGGCCAAAGGGTCTTTGACCTGCTTTTTCCCATAACCCTTGGTGGTAACGCCATAGTACCTGGCGGTTTTGGTACAGGGAAAACGGTGGTAGAGCAAACACTGGCAAAGTATTCTAATGCCGATATCTTAGTCTACGTGGGCTGTGGTGAGAGGGGGAACGAGATTACCGACGTGCTAACAGAATTCCCCCACCTGGAGGACCCAAAGACAGGAGGCCCACTTATGTCGCGAACCATCCTGGTAGTCAACACCTCCAACATGCCTATCGCCGCTAGAGAGGCCTCTATATACACTGGCATTACTCTGGCAGAGTATTATAGAGACATGGGTTTTAATGTGGCCCTCATGGCCGATTCCACCTCCCGCTGGGCGGAGGCACTCAGGGAGATATCCTCCAGACTTGAAGAGATGCCGGGGGAGGAGGGTTTTCCCACCTACCTGGCCACCAGGCTGGCAAGCTTCTACGAACGTTCGGGAAGGGTGGAATGTCTGGGTGGACCCGGTAGACTAGGCTCAGTTACAATAGTGGGTGCAGTCTCTCCCCCCGGGGGTGACTTCTCTGAACCTGTAACACAACACTCTATGAGGGTAAGCGGTGCCTTCTGGGCCCTTGATGCCCACCTGGCCTATCGCCGCCACTTCCCCGCTATAAACTGGCACAAGAGCTACACCCTCTATTACCAGCCCATGAAAGACTGGTACCTGAAGAACGTAAGCCCTCAATGGGATAACCTCCGCACCCAGATGCTCCAGATTCAGCAAAAAGATGCAGAACTTCAAGAAGTGGTTCAACTGGTAGGCCCTGACGCCCTTCAAGACGCAGAGAGGCTTATCCTGGAGTCGGCCAGGATGCTTCGGGATGGCTTCCTCCAGCAACACGCCTTCTCCCCCGTGGATGCCTCCTGCTCCTTAAATAAACAATATAAGATGCTCACCGCCTTTATTCTATTTTATGAAAAATGCAAGAAGGAGATAGAGGCAGGAACCCCTGTAACCACTCTCCTCCGCCTCCCTGTGAGGGAAGAGATCTCCAGGCTCAAGGAGATACCCGAAGAGAGATTTGACGAACACTACGCAAGGTTGGAAGAGGGAATAAAAGAGGTCTTTGAGAACCTTCACAAACCTGAGTTAACGGGAGTCAACGATGGATCTGCTGACAAAGGAATATAAGGGCGTAAATTATATCTCTGGACCACTTATATTCGTAGAGGGGGGAAAGCGCTTCAGCTATAACGCCATGGTTGAGGTGTTACTGCCCAACGGAGAGGTTCGGACTGGACAGGTACTGGAGGTCTCTAGCGAGTACGCCTGTATTGAGGTACTTGAGCAGACGACCGGGCTTGAGGTGGTACAGACCACCGTGAGGCTAAAAGAAGAGGTGGCAAGGCTGCCCGTAAGCAGAGATATGGTAGGGAGGGTCTTTAATGGAAGGGGGGAGCCTATAGATGGTTTGCCTGAGGTTATCTCTGAGAAGAGGATGGAGATAACTGGCACCCCCATAAACCCCGTCTCAAGGGCCAAACCCAACGAGTTCATACAGACAGGCATCTCGGCCATAGACGGCAACAACACCCTTGTAAGGGGACAAAAGCTTCCCATATTTTCTGGGGCAGGACTACCCGCCAATGAATTGGCCAGCCAGATATTAAGGCAATCCACGGTGCTTGGGGAGGAGACCCAGTTTGTGGTGGTCTTTGCTGCAATGGGCATAACCCAGAGGGAGGCCTCCTTCTTCCTCCGTAGTTTCGAAGACTCAGGTGCCACGGGTAAAGCGGTCTGTTTCCTTAACCTGGCCGATGACCCTACAATTGAAAGGCTCCTCACGCCGCGCTTTGCCCTTACTGTGGCAGAGTACCTGGCGTTTGAACGCGACTACCATGTGCTAGTCATTCTCACGGATATGACCAACTATTGTGAGGCCCTCAGGGAGATTAGCACCGCCAGGGAAGAAATCCCTGGCAGGAGGGGCTACCCCGGCTATATGTATAGCGACTTGGCCTCCCTCTACGAGAGGGCAGGGAGGATAAAGGGCAAGAAGGGCTCTATTACCCAGATACCTATACTTACCATGCCCGACGACGATATAACCCATCCCATTGCAGACCTCACGGGCTATATTACTGAAGGCCAGATAGTACTCAGCCGCCACCTCCACCACGCCAGTGTTTATCCCCCAATAGACGTGTTGCTCTGTCTCTCAAGGCTTATGAACAACGGTATAGGGGCAGGCAAGACCAGGAAGGACCATCGTCAGGTTGTCGACCAGCTCTACGCCTGTTACGCCCACGGCAGGGACCTGAGGCGACTGATAGCCATAGTGGGAGGAGAGGCCCTTAGCGAGTTGGATAAAAAGTACCTCCGCTTTGCCGAGGCCTTTGAAAATGGCTTTATAGGCCAGGGAGATACCAACAGGACCATAGAAGACACCCTTAACCTGGCCTGGAGGTTACTCAAGATGTTCCCTGGGAGCGAACTCCACCGCATAAACAGAGAGGTTATCACCGAATACTTTGAGGAGATATTGGAGGAGGCACCTTCACCTTATTATAAACCAGAGGAGACTATGCCCTAGATGGAACATATAAGCCCTACGAGGATGAATCTACTCCAGAAGAGGGCGCAGATGAGGCTGGTCCAGCATGGGGTAGAATTACTGAAGAGGAAAAGGGACGCCCTGTTAAAGGAGTTCATGGAGGGGGTAAAGCCTCTCGTATCGGCAAGGGGCCGCATCAGCGAAGAACTCCACAAGGCTACAACCTCTCTTATCATGTCCCTGGCAGTAGACGGCCTGGAAAGGGTAGAGTCGGCCGCCCTCGCCTGCAATAATGGGCTTTCTATAGATATAAAGGAGAGAAACATCTGGGGCATACGTGTCCCTGAGGTAAAGACACGCACCACACCCCCTCTTTTTGAAGGAGGTTATTCTGGCAGTGGCACAAGCCCAAGGATAGACGAGACTGCCTCAGAGTTTAGTGCCGTTATAGAAAGTATCATAAGCATGGCCCCTCTGGAGATTAAACTAAAAAGGCTGGGCAGGGAGATACGCAAGACCTCCAGGAGGGTCAATGCCCTGGAGCAGATACTTATACCTGGCCTGGCCGCTCAGGTGCGATTTATCAAAGAAACCCTGGAAGAAAGGGCCAGGGAGGACGTCTTTAGGCTGAAGAGGCTAAAGGGTAAAAAGGAAAGACAAGCCAAAGCCAAACCTACCCCTTCTTAACCTTTAGTAAATTAACGTATTGTAGTAGCCCCCTCATTAATGAACTACCCTGCAGCAAGCTACAGGGAATTAGCAAGTTAATAGTCAGAATTCCAACGTCTTGTATTCTGGACTACGGTTTCTCCCTTCAGATATTCCTTCAGGTATCCACCGGTGTAGGAGTCTTTCAGGTTTGCAATCTCCTCTGGCGTGCCGGTGCCTACAATATGTCCCCCTTTCTCGCCTCCCTCGGGCCCAAGGTCTATAATATAATCTGCACACTTTATTACCTCAAGGTTATGCTCTATGACCAGGAGGGAATGCCTTTCCCGCAGGAGGCACCGGAAGCAATCCAGGAGCTTTCTAATGTCCTCAAAGTGGAGTCCCGTGGTGGGTTCGTCAAAGAGGAAGAGTATGTCTTCCTGGTACCTCTTTGCAAGGAAGCTGGCCAGTTTGAGTCGCTGTGCCTCGCCTCCTGAGAGGGTGGTGGCGGGCTGGCCCAGGCGGAGGTAGCCAAGGCCCACGTCGTGCAGGCACTTCAGGTCTTCCACCAGCGAGGGTACGTCCTCAAAGAACTTCAGGGACTCCTCCACGGTCATTTCCATCACCTCATGTATGTTTTTGTGCCTGTATCTGATGTCCAGTATATCCCTCCTGAAGCGTTTGCCATGGCACTTCTCGCAGGTTACGTAGACGTCTGCCAGGAATTGCATCTCTACCTTCCTGTAACCCTCTCCCTGGCAGTAATCGCACCGCCCACCAACGACGTTAAACGAGAAGGCGCCAGGGCCGAAGTTCCTTACCCTGGCCTCCCTGGTGGAGGCAAAGAGCCTCCTTATCTCGTCAAACGCCTTGATGTAAGTTATGGGGTTAGACCTGGGGGTGCGTCCAATGGGAGATTGGTCCACCATTACTGCGTCCCAGATGTTTTTCGCCCCCAGTAGCTGGGAGT
>MHYW01000073.1:5735-10346 GCA_001828545.1 Planctomycetes bacterium RIFCSPHIGHO2_12_FULL_52_36 | reverse complement strand
TGCCAGGAAGACCGTTGGGTTGGAATTGGCCGTGGCTTCTCAGCTAGAGGAGGCAACAAGGGAAAGGGGCCAGCTTTTAAGGGATAGGCTCCAGGTCTTAAGGGAGAGTCTCCGTTCCGAAGAAGAAGTCCTAAAGGCCAGGAATGGTAAGGTGACCATATTAGAGAAAGGAACCAGGCTGGCGGATAAAATGGTGGCCACCCCGTTGGAAAGGGTGTCCATGGTACAGAAGGAGGTGGAGGTTGAAGAGGCCTACCTCCAGGCGGCCAATGCTGAACTGAGGGGGAAAGAGTCGTATTTGGCGGGGCTGAAGGTGAAATTTAAAGAAGCGCAGGTGAAAATCAAGGAGGAAGAGAGGCGGCTCCGGGGAGACCTCAAGACCCTGGAAGAACTCCCTTTTGGAAAAGGGGAAGGGCCGCAACGTTTTGTCTATCAGAGCAGACTCCTGCTCCAGACACGCCTGGCAAACATAAATGGCGAGATGGCCATAGGAGAGGAAGAGATAAAGTTAGCTGAGAGAGGACTGGAAAAGGCAAGGATAGACTCTTTTAATGCCCAGCTTAAAGTGTCGCTGTTAAAGGAGGAGGTCTCACTCCTTGAAGGGAGACTAAAGGCGGAAGAACTCCAGAAAAAGGAGGAAGAGGCCAAGATAGCCCGCAGGGCTGAGGAAGAAAGAAAGAAGGAGGCAGAGGTAGAGAAGGCGGCTGCCCATAGGGAGGAGAAAGAGGCACTAAGAAAGGCAGAAGAATTAACCAGACAGCAACGGGATGCCGTCTCTCCTGAACGAAGACGGTTGCTGGAAATGGAATCCACTATCTTTACACTACAAGGGGAGATAGCCAAGAAAAAGGACACCCTCGCTACCGAGAGGACGAGGCTGTTTGAGGATAATGCCGAGTATAAGAAGCTGGTCAGGGACGTACACACAATATTGGGCGGGGAGAACACCCCCTCTGAGATAAGGGAAGAGATGCCCCTGCTAAAGGACGGGACGGCACGATGGGAAGAGAAGTTAGAGGCGGTGGAGAGCCTGTTAGAGGCGGTACATAAGGAGAGGTCACTGCTAGCAGAACAGATACAGCAAGCCCGTTCTGAACTGGTTGCACCTCCCGGTGAAAGCCCTGAAATCATAAGGGAGGCTGAAATCCTTAAAGATACGGCCCTGGCCAGTAAGTTGATGGCCCATGCCCAAGAAAAGGTCAAACTTCTGGAGGAGGAAGGGCGGCTTGTAACTGCATGGGTCGCAAGGATAGAGGAGAGGAGGGGAATCATTCGGGAGGGGCTTCGGCTACTTGCTGATGCTACGACGGGACTCTCCAGTATCAGTGCCGCTAACATGTGGGTCAGGCAAGAGTGGAAGGCTAGCTGGTCGGCCACGAAGGGGGGGCTGGTGAGACTCCTCTCCCCCAGGAAGGGTTCAGACATTGTTACCTTCATAGAGGCCCCTGCCCAGAGGAATATACGCACGTCAATGGCCGGAGTGGGTGTACTTGCCCTCGTTACGGCGGCAGTCTTTGGTTGGTATTATTGTAAGAGGTGGTGTCGGCTAAACCTCAAGAGGTTAGAAGAGGCCGCTTCCCAGAATTATATAAAGGCCGCCCTGCTGCCTGCCCTCTTCAGGGTCTTACAGGGTGGGGTTACCTTGTGGTTGGTCCTGGGTCTATGTTTCGGCATAGCGTCCCTGTTTGAGATTGAAGGCCCCCTTATGCACTCTCTAAAGTATGGGCTTATAGTCTTTTCCATTTATAAAGTCCTGCATGGTTTTCTGGTAGAGGCTGTAAGGCCAAAGGGGTGGGGCAGTCCCCTCCTGACCTTACCCCCTCCCCTGGCCTGGCACGGCTATCTTACCCTCCACACAATCCTACTCTACTCAGCCATCTTTATCACCATTATAGGGGTCCTGGGTTCTTTCGGGCCCAGAACCCAGGAAATACTGTGGAGGGTGTACTCCCTCAGTGTCCTTGCCCTCTTTATCTGGTTTGTGGCCCCTAAGTCAGTGTTCCTGGCACTATTGTCTTCACCTTCGGCAGGAGGGGCCAATTCGGCCCTATCGCCTTCGGCTGAGGTGATATCAGCCTCAGGTGGACCCGATGTCAAAAAAGTGGCCCCGCCACCCGGAACCAAGTTGAGAAAGTTTCAAAGGGGATGCATCCATACCGTCCATCCGCTTACTATAGCCTTCCTCGTACTCCTTGTAGTCTTAGATGGTCTGGGCTACACCTCCATAACCTATGCCCTTATCGGCACCGCCATAAGTTGTGTGATTACCCTGGTTGCTGTGGCAGTGGCAAGGAAGCTCATAACTACCTTTATATTGGATAGGCTGGCCCGCAAGAGGCCTGTTGGAGAGGGTGAAGGCGTAGTAGCTTTCAAGGTTACCAGGGGCATAGTGGATTATTCTTCAGTCATAGTATCTATTATTGTAATAGTGAGTTTGTGGGTGGCTACCCTTGTGGACTCTGCCAGTACACCTGCGGCCCCGGGGCTCCTAAAGGGCTTTACCTCCAAGGTGGGGCATGTCCTGGATATAACGGTAGGAGTACTGGGGTACAAATTGGGCTTAGGTGCTGGAGGAGAATATACAACACCCTTTAAGATTATAATAGGACTCATACTGGTGGGGATAGCCTTCCTGGTAGCCGCTACTATAAAACGGCTTTTCCAGAGGAGGATCCTGGGCAAATTAGGATTTGAGAGGGGAATGGAGACTACTATCTCTTCTATAATTACTTACGTTATTATCGCCTTTTCGGTCCTCTTTGCCATGAGCGTGGCAGGGGTTCCTCTCAGGAGCCTTGCCTTCTTTGCCGGGGCCCTGGGTATTGGTATTGGTTTCGGTCTACAAAACATTATCCACAACTTTGTCAGCGGTATTATACTCCTTTTTGAAAGGCCTGTGCGGGTGGGAGACATCATCATCCTTGGCCCGGAACTTGGGGGCACTGTGGAGAAGATAGGCCCAAGGAGTACCACCATTGTTACCCCAGATAATATTGCGGTGGTGGTGCCTAATTCCAAGTTAATAGATACACAGATAGTGAACTGGAGCCAACCCACGAGTATGATGCGGGTGCATATAAATGTGGGCGTGGCCTATGGGTCCAATCTGGAACTGGTGAAGAATTGCCTGCTAGAGGTGGCGAAGAAACACCCTCTGGTCAGGCAGTATCCTGAACCCATGGTCCGCTTTGAGAAGTTCGGAGACAGCGCCCTTGTCTTTGAACTCATCTACTGGGTGGATAATGCCTACGCAAGATGGGTGACTTTGAGCGAACTTAATTTTGCCATAGATAAGACCTTCAGAGAACATAACATCTCTATCCCCTTCCCCCAGCAAGACTTACATATACGTACCGTGTTGCCGCCCACCTCAGGTGGGCCGCAGGAGACAAAGGGGGCGAAGGATACTAAAGGGCTGTAGGGGCAATTCCAAAGCTTGTAGGGGCGTATTGCAATACGCCCCTACAGGTAACGGGCGAAGCCCCATCTCCCCTTGACAAAAGGGCAAATTGATTTAGTATAGAGGAAATAGCAGTAGGGGCAATTCCCGCCTGAGGCGGATTTTCAACATGAATTGCCCCTACAACTTTTTACTGAGCGTGACGAAAGAAATGTCCTGGCACACAAAGAGATTCTGGGCTGGCAAGAAGAGGGGGCTCTTCTCAGTATTTCTGGCGTTATTAGTCTCCTTCCTGGCCATCTCCTTAACCTTCACAGAACCCAGTCAGGCCCTCTTTCTGGACTGGTACACGGGGGAAAGGGCCCCGAAGTACCGTCTCCCAGGTGCAGTCTGCTCCTACGTAGACAGGTTCTACGTAGACCCGGAGAGGATACACGCCCAGCATATGGCCGTTGAGGGCCTGAATTGGACAGAGAGGCTTCTGCCAGAGGTACAGGTGGAGTTTGTGGAGACCAATGGCACCCTGGAGATTACGGCTGGTGAGGCTAAAAAGAAACTAGACGCCTCTAAAGTCCAGAACTTGGACGATGCCCTTGCCGTGTTAAAGGACGGCCTCCTATTTATCCAGACAAACATGGAGGACGCCTCAAAGGCTAGTGACGTAGAGTACACTGCCATAAATGGGATGCTGGGGGACCTGGACCCCCATTCGGTCTTCCTCCCACCAAAGGAGTACAAGGAATTTATGATAGGCACCTCTGGGAAGTTCGGTGGCCTGGGGATGGTGGTGGGGATAAGAGAAATGACCCTCACGGTAATCTCCCCCATAGAAGGTACTCCAGCTTACAAGGCCGGGTTAAGGTCTGGGGACAAGATTATGGAGATAGAAGGGGAGTCTACGGTAAATATGTCCTTACACGAGGCCGTCAGTAAGCTCCGGGGTGAACCGGGCACAAAGGTAGCCCTTTACCTCTTGACCGGCAAGTCGGCCGAACCCAGGTTAGTGACCCTTGAGCGGGAAAAAATTATCCTACCCAGTGTAGAATCGCAACTCCTGGAGGGAAACGTAGGCTATATAAAGATAAGAAATTTTCAGGAAGACACGGTAGATGACCTGGATAAAAACCTCCAACAGCTCCAGAAGACCCCTCAAGGGTTAAGGGGCGTAATACTGGACATGAGAAATAATTCCGGCGGCCTCCTTGACCAGG
>MHYW01000073.1:0-5725 GCA_001828545.1 Planctomycetes bacterium RIFCSPHIGHO2_12_FULL_52_36 | reverse complement strand
GCAGTGGGGGTGTCGGACAGGTTCCTGGAAAAAGGGGTCATAGTGGCAACAGTAGGCCAGGGCAAGAGACAGAGGGAGGTACAGAAGGCCCGGTACTCGGAAAAAGACATAACCCTCTGCCCCCTGATAGTGATTATAGATGCGAGTAGCGCCTCAGGTTCGGAGATTGTAGCCGCAGCCTTGAAGGAAAATGACCGTGCCCTTACTATCGGGGATAGAAGCTTCGGTAAGGGCACTGTCCAACAACTAATTGACCTGGCGGATGGCTCAGCCTTGAAGCTCACCGTGGCCAAATACCTCACACCCCTTTATAGGGACATCCAGACCCTCGGGATAACCCCCGATGTCAACCTTGTTCCAGTAGTCCTGGGGAAGGAGAATATCCTCCTGGAGAAGGGTACTGCCGGGGCCCTCAGGGAGGCAGACATGAGGGGACACCTACATGGAGAGGTTAATCCTCCAGAACCTCCCCTTGTCTCTCTGAAGTATCTCGCCGCCTTAGAGGAGATCCCGGAGGGTGAGGAAGAAAGCGTTTACAAACAAAAGGACCTCTCCAAGGACAACCAGCTACAGATTGCCCTTGAACTGATAAAGAACACTGCCTCTACTACGAGGGAGCAGATGTTAAAAGACCTCTGGCCTTCCTTTGAGAAAATAAGGCAGGCCGAAGAGGAAAAGATTATAAAGGCCCTGGCAGATTTGGGGATAGATTGGCGCTATGGAAAAGACACCAAGACTCCCAAACCCGTTGCCTCCCTTGCCCTCCAGCCCTTGAAGGAGAAATGGACCGCTGGAGAGACGGTTAACGTTACCCTTACCGTTGAGAACCAGGGAGAAGGTGCCCTCTACAGGATGTACGGCATTATAGAATCTAAAAACCTACTCCTGGATAAGCTGGAATTCCCTCTGGGAAGGATAGATAAAGGTACTTCTAAGAGCTATACCCATAAGATAGAATTACCAAAGAATAGCCTGGACAGGTCCGATGAGTTCACCATCAAATTTACGGAGTTGAATGGGAACGTACCCAAAGACGTCTATGGTACCCTGACGGTGGAGGCACTGCCCAGACCCGAGTTTGCATTCTCGTATCAGATAACGGAGGCCAATACTGAAGGGCGGAGGCCGGACGACGATGGGTTAGTACAGAAGGGGGAACTCCTGGACCTCCTGGTAACGGTACGGAACATTGGAAAGGGTGCTAGCTCCAAAAATGTGGTTGCCGTAAGGAACCTGAGCCAAAAAGAGGTCTTCGTGGAAGAAGGCAGTAAGGAACTGGGAGAGCTTGCCCCTGGGGAAGAAAAGACTGCCCGTCTACGCTTCCTGGTCAAAGAGGCCCTGGAGGCGAAGGAATTCAGTATGGACCTGGTCATAACTGACCTTAACTTCGGCGTCTATCTCTCCCAGAAATTGACCTTCTCCGTGATGGCCCCCAAGGTTTCCCCTTCTGTGGTAGAGGTAGATAAACGCATCCAGGCCGTGCGGCCCACATGGGTCTTTGGGGGCAGGTCAACGGAATCCCCCGTCATGTGCCAGATAAAAAAGGGGAGTATAGTGAGAGTCAACGGATGGGTACCAGGCTGGTACAGGATGGGCCTGCCTGGTGGAGGCAGGGGTTGGATCCCTGCCACGGACGTCTCCGAGACCTCAGTGGAAAAGGAGGAGGTCCTTGCCCTTCACCTGCAGTATATGCCCCCTGTAATTGAATTTGAGAAGACCCCTCTCCTCCTTCCATCCAGCAGGATGACACTATCAGGCAGTGCCAGAGACGACCAGATGGTCAAGCACCTCTTTGTAATGGTAAACAACGAGAAGGCCTTCTTCAAATCCCCGAAGAAAGGGGAGAAGGTCAAGGAATTGGCCTTCTCTGCCGAGGTCCCTCTTAAAGAGGGCCCCAACACCATAACCATCGTGGCCAGAGACGATGCGGGGCTTTCCTATGCACAGACCTTCGTGGTCAGCAGTAAGCCTGCTTTAGCAAAAGGTAGTGGGGTAGAGACTCCCTAAGCTTAGGGAACAGGGGACAGGCAAACACCTTCTTACGGTCTACTGTCTTCTATCTTTCAGAAGGGGGCCTTAAGAGTCAAGTGACTGAGAACCACTCCTTTATAGTTTCCCAACCCCTTGAAGGTACCCGCCTCCTGGAGTTCCTGGCCACAAAACTCCCTCTATATTCTATTAACACCCTCAAAGGTCTGATAGAAAGAGGCTCAGTAAGTGTAAATACGAAGAGGGCGAGTGCTGGCCTGGCCTTAGGGGAGGGGGATAAGGTAGCCGTTTTTATTCCAGAGGGTACCAGGAGATACGAACCCCACCCCTTACCACTGGAGGTGCTCTTTGAGGACGGACACGTCCTTGCGGTAAACAAGCCTGCCGGGCTGGCAGTAATTCCGGAAAGGGATGAGGGTGTAGGGGCAGGGTTTACCCCTGCCCAGGATGTAGGGGCGGGTCATGCCAGAGGCAGATTCGCCTCGGCGAATTTGAAACCTGCCCCCACATTTATCAGTGGGCTTCTGCATTACCTCCAAAATCTCTCTCCCCTTTCCAGCGGCAAAGGGCTAAGACCCAGGCTCGTCCACAGGTTAGATAAGGATACCAGTGGTGTACTCCTGGTGGCAAAGGACCCGGAGGCGGAAAGACACCTCTGCCGGCAGTTTGAAGACAGAGTCATAGAAAAAGAATACGTTGCCCTCGTGGATGGCAGGGCAGAGAGGGAAGAGGCTGACATAAATCTCCCTTTGGAAGAGACTACCCGTGGCAAGATGCGACCGAACCCCCGTGGAAAAGAGGCCGTAACCCAATACAGAATTCAGGAGCGATTTGACGGCTTCACCCTCCTGAAGGTCATGCCAAAGACGGGCCGCACACACCAGATAAGGGTCCACCTGAAGGCCATCTGCCACCCCCTCTCCGTAGACCCACTGTATGGTAACAGGTCTGCAATCTTCCTCTCCAGCCTGAAGGCCGACTATAAGCCAAAGAAGGGGCAGACCGAGACCCCTATTATCTCCAGGCTCACCCTCCATGCCCATAGGATAACCTTTGAGCCTTTTCCGGGGGTGGGGAAGATAACGGTAGAGTCCCCGATGGCCGAGGATATGGACAGGCTGATAAGGGTGTTGAGAAGATATAAAGGTAGTGGGTAACCCCTTCAATAACAGGTAGACAGCATACGGCAGACAGGGAAAGCCGTTATTCCTCTAAATCTTTAGTTTTAGTCCCCTCCTCTCCCAACTCTTTCTCTTTCTCCGGGGTGAGGGGTTCTTCTATGCGGTGTTTCTCCTCTATCCACAGGCCCAGGTCAATGAGTTTACAGCGCTCTGAACAAAAGGGGAAGTAAGGCAAATCCCTTATGGACTTGTATTCTAGTTCCTTCCCACAGTAACGGCAGTCAATCCTGGGCATAGTTCAAGGGTCGGGGGCTAGGGGGTAGGGAGTAGCCGCAGGCTTTAGCCTGCGTTATACTTTTTCCCTAACTCCTAATACCTGGTTTCTGTTTAATCTTCCTCTTGACCCTACAGAATTCTAACAGCCTCTCCAGTGGCCACGTGTTTATGACGTCCTCCTTCTCCAGCCAGCCTCGTCTGGCCACACCAACGCCCAACTGCATCACCCACATCTGGTCCAGGTGGTGGGTATCAGTGGAGATGGCTATCTTCACGCCCATCTCCCTGGCCTTCCTGGCGTTAACGTCGTTGAGGTCCAGGCGGTCCCAGAAGGAGTTAATCTCCAGGGCAGTACCAGTCCTGGCGGCGGCCTCCATTACCCTGTCCATGTCCACCTCGTAGCCCTCCCGCTGGCTAATCAATCGGCCTGTGGGGTGGACGATGATGTTTACGTAAGGGTTATGGATGGCGGCCAGGATCCTCTCCGTGACTTGTTCCTTACTCTGTTTGAAGCCTGCGTGGACTGCCCCCAGGACTACATCCAGCCGGGCAAGTACCTTATCAGGGATGTCCATAGAGCCGTCGTTCTTGATATCGCACTCACTGGCCTTGAGTAGCCTGAATCCCGTGGCAGGAAGTTTCTTATTCAGACCATCAATCTCCTCAATCTCTTTCAGCAGTCTCTCTTCGTCCAGCCCATGGGCCACACGGGTGCTCTTCGTATGGTCCGAGACCACACAGTAGCGGTAGCCCATCTCTTGTGCATGTCTTGCAATCTCCTCAAAGGTGGAGCTTCCATCAGACCACCTGGAGTGGACGTGGAGGTCTCCTTTAACGTCTTTTAATTCTATTAATTCTGGAAGCCTCCCCTCCTGGGAGGCCTCTATCTCGCCCCTGTCCTCCCTTAGTTCAGGGGGTATCCAATCCATCCCCAGGGCCTTGTATATATCCTCCTCAAGCCTGCCTCCCAGTTTCTTATCTCCACGGAAGACGCCGTACTCGCTAATCTTTAGTCCCTTCTTCTTGGCAATCTCCCTGA
Source organism: Planctomycetes bacterium RIFCSPHIGHO2_12_FULL_52_36 (assembly GCA_001828545.1). Classification (GTDB taxonomy): domain Bacteria; phylum Planctomycetota; class Brocadiia; order Brocadiales; family Bathyanammoxibiaceae; genus 2-12-FULL-52-36. Next base: position 1,300 of record MHYW01000073.1, on the reverse strand, counting down.
GGTGGATGTTGTGGGCCTTACTGCCCGTGAAGTACTGCAGGGCGGAGCCAAAGGAGTCCTCCTCCACCACCCTAAGGTCCACCTGAAGCCCCTCCTCTATGCGTACGGAGCCCTTGGTATCCCCGGCGGCCAGCACCTCTCTTACCTCCGGGAGGCTGACAAATGCCTGCACGATTTCCTTGCCCTGGTGGCCAGCGCAGAGGATGTCGATATCGCCAATGGTCTCTTTCATCCTCCTGAGGGAGCCGGCAGGTTGCATGGAGAGGATGCCCTTGACCCCTCTAAGTCTCTCTACGATACGGTTCACCACCGGGAAGGCCACCCCCAGGGCTATCCTCTGCTGGCTGGTGCGGAAGAGTTCTATGCCCTTGAGGATGTTTTCTGTCTTTTTTTCAGCGATCCCCTTAAGCCCTTTCAGCCTGCCCTGCTTGATGGCCTCCTCCAGTTGGGCTATCCCCACTATGCCCAATTCTTTATTCAGCATGGCCACGGTCTTGGGCCCAAGGCCGGGTATATGCATCATGGCCACGGTCTCAGGAGACACCCCCTCCATGACCTCCTCGTACTTGGACATCCGCCCCGTCTTGAGGAACTCCTCTATCTTCTCGGCATGGCCTTCCCCGATGCCAGGGATGTCTTTGAGCTTACCCTCCCCGGCTATCTCCTTTATGTCCTGAGTCAGGTCGCCTATAACCCTGGCCGCCCTGCGGTAGGAATTTATGCGGAAGGGGTTCTCCCCTTTTAGCTCCAGTACGTCGGCCATCCGTTCAAAGATGGAGGCTATCTCGGCATTCTTCATGACACGTCCTGTCCTCGGCCCAGAGGTCGAGCAAGTCATGCCGAAGGCAGACCTGCCTATGGCACGGCTCGGCCACTACAAAAGCCTGTCCAGAACGGATTATAGCAGTGAGGGATTTTGGGTGTCAAGAATTACTGCGCGGGGATGGTAAGGGGGCTTCGGCCGTGAGCTCAGCCGAACGGCAAAGCCCCCTTACATAAATAATAAAACCAAAGTGAGACAACGGGTTGTATCAGCCATGTGGTTTTAGACATATTAGCTGGATGTAGTTGTTGGACGAAAATCTATTCCATTAGTCGGAACCAGTCACTGAGCGTGATCTTAAGCCTAACCACTTCGTCCGGCGCAAGAGGCGAGCAATGAGCAATTGGGCCACGCAGGACATTCAGGCTGTTCATAATTTTCGTAAAAGCCTTTTGGCTGTTGAACGTGTCATTGAAAGTCATCCAGTTAGTTCGCACGATCTCTCCGAGTTCTCCAAACGTGGTATAGTCTATTAGC
>MHYW01000072.1 GCA_001828545.1 Planctomycetes bacterium RIFCSPHIGHO2_12_FULL_52_36 | reverse complement strand
CAGGGAATACTTTGAGAATTACTTCGGTACCTACGAAAAAGAGAAGATAGCAACACCCCTCGGCTCCGGGGTAATAATTGACCCGGAGGGCTACATTGTTACAAATGAACACGTAACCAGCGTGGCCTCCAAACTCATGGTAAGCCTCTCGGACGGCTCCCAGTACGAGGCACAGGTAATCAGCTCGGACCCGGAGATGGACCTGGCAGTCATGAAAGTAGAAGCGGGTAAGCCCCTCCCCTATGTCCATCTGGGGACCTCCAGAGACCTGATGATTGGGGAGACGGTAGTCGCCCTGGGCAATCCCCTCGGCTTTGAGAACTCCGTCACCACGGGGGTACTGAGTGCCGTCAACCGTACCATTACGGTGCCAGGCAAGTATGGTGAGATTAAGTACGAAGGGCTCCTCCAGACCGATGCCCTGATAAACCCGGGGAACAGCGGTGGGCCCCTGGTCAATATAGAGGGTGAACTTATTGGCATAAATACTGCCATCGTAGCCACTGCCCAGGGCATTGGCTTCGCCATCCCCGTAGACAAGGTGAGAGAGGCCCTGGTAAAGCTCTTTAATTTCCAGGAGATAAATAAGGTATGGTTGGGACTCCAGGTAAAGGAACCACCGGGGGGCGGGGTGGTGGTGGAGGAGGTAGAGGAGAAGAGTCCTGCCCAGAAGGCCGGACTACAGGCAGAGGACGTGGTAATGGCCCTGGACGATAGGAGGACGGCCGACGTGCTGGAGTTTGAGAAGTATCTCCTCAAAAAGAACGCAGGGGACGGTCTTACCGTACTGGTGAATAGGAAGGGTAAGGAGAAGACCTTCAGGGTGACCCTGGAGAAGGTGCCTATACCCCCGGTGGAAAAACTGGCCATGGAGAAACTGGGGTTGGAAGTACAGGCCTTTACCTCTGAGATTGCCCAGAAGTTGGGGTTTGACTGGCTGAGCGGAGGAGTCCTTGTCTCAGGCGTGGAGGCCGGGAGCCCTGCAGGGGAGGCCGGTATAGAGCCTGGGATGGTAATTATAAGTCTGGGGGACTATAAGGTCTCCAGCCTGGAGGAGATGGCAAGACTCCTGGACAGGGCGAAGGGGGGGAACAGGGTGGACGTGGGTCTGGCCTGGATGGATAGGTGGGGGGCACACAGGGGGTATGCACGGCTACGGGCAAGATAGTAGCAAGTAGCTAGTAGCTAGTAGCAAGTAGCTAGGGTTGAATCTTTTTCCTAGCTACTAACTACTAGCTACTTGCTACTTTAAGAGGCTCCACGCCCATTCCACCTTCCCAATAATATGACTTTCCTCGTCAACCCCTACGCACAGGGTCTTTCCCCTTGCGGCGGGGTTATCCGGTTCAAAGAGGAGGTGGGTTTTGGTAGGCTTCAGGCGGCGGATTAAGAGATGCCCCTCCTTGTCCCTTACGGCACAGAGCTTCTCATACAGTAAAGAGGGGTTCCTCTTGGCACAATCCACCCCGGCATGACTCCCCTTGGGGATGGTGGGTTCCATAGAGTTGTCCTTTATCAAGGTACAAAAGGTGTCCTTCGGGTTCTCCACCCAATTACGGGGTACGATACAGCAGTAGTCAGGGTGGAGGTCTTTCACTGCGACTGCCCTTCCATGGAGTATACCGGCCTTCGGATTCCTCAGCATGGGGATGGCTATGTAGTGGGCCTTTCTTGTCCCTCCCCTTGATTTTTCCACTACTATCGGCCTCTCAAAGTGGCTCGTAGGGGAGGGCTTTCCGGTTAATACCCATTCTATAGACACCTCGTAAATATCTTTCAGCTTCCTCAGGAGGTTGATGGAGGGTTTTGTCCTGCCCCTTATAATGTCATTGATGTAGCCAGGGGTAAACCCTACAGTCCTGGCAAATTCTGCCTGGGGGAGCCCCCTCTCCTCAAGGAACCCCCTGAGGCGGTCTGCAATCTCAAGTTTGAGGGTCTTCTTCATATTGCTCCCCCTTACGCCCATACGCAAATTACTTTTCCAGGTATTTGACTTTTGTAACAGATTACTTATATTATATTTAGAAGGAATATGTTAACTAGTTCACTGGCCGAATTATACTTATTTTGCATAGGATGTAAACAAGAAAAAGGACTGGGCTGGGCAGGAGGAGGTCTTGAAGGTAACAGAGGTAAAAAAGCGGCTCTGGATAATGGGCTGGAGTCAGGACTCCCTCGTAAGGCAGACGGGGAGGAGTAAGAGCGAGGTCTCAATGGTGCTCAATGGGTACAGGCATACGGCCACGGTACAGGAGGCCATAGCGGCCGCAGTGGGCGTGCCAGTGGTGGAACTATTCGGGAAATGGGCCTACTCTAATAGGAAAGGGGATAATCATTCGCCTCAGATGGACGGGTATCAATAAACTAGTAGCCAGTAGCTAGTAGCTAGTAGCCAGTAGCTAGTAGCCAGTAGCTAGGGTTGAATCTTTTTCCCCGGCTACTAGCTACTGGCTACTTTATTCTGGTGGATGGCCTCGTTCAACTCCTTTAAGAGACTGCCCAGGTCAATCGGGTGGATGCTGGCCGCCGTACCAAGGTTTACTGTCTTGGCTACCGTGTTCAACATGACTGGGTTCTTCAGGGGTGTGAAGCCCCGGTTTACCAGTATGTCAAGGCATTGAGGGTGTTGTTTTACCAGTTGATAGACGTTGGTCTCGGGGGTAACTACGGTAACCCTCCCGGTCAGTTCCTTTTCCCCTATGGCCTGTCCGCCTGAGGCGGAGGCCACAGTCTTCCAGATGTTGTACCCGAAGAGACATAGTCCCGTATATTCCAAGAAGCCACTCAGCCCCAGGGGCAGGAACAGGGCGTTCATGTGATAGTCCGTGGCCAGGGGCTGACACGTTACCCTGAGGGTGTTGCCAAGGTTCAGGAGGACAAAGGTCCAGAAGAGTAACCTGTAGCTGTAGAGTTGTGTGCCGAGGCTCATGGGTATCATCTTTGAGGCACAGCCCACAATCATCATACTAATGAAGCCCACGAAGATGGCATGGCGGTAGGCCCCGAACATGGCGTAAGACACCTCCTGACCAGTAGTGAACTGATGCAGGGTGAAGGTTAATAGCCCGGCCTCTGCGACAAAGAACCAGAACAGGGCCGCCTTTATGAATTTTCTGAACTCCCTCCTGGGCGCCCCCGACTCCAGTTCCCCTATCCTGTGGAGTCTCAGGTTGTAGAAGAACATTAACACCGCCAGCCCTTCCATGCACCCGGACAGGAAGAATGCCTGGCTAAATAGGGGATTAAGGGGGTGGAGTTCTTTTAGTGGAAGACTGATTACCCTGAGGGCTATGGAGATATTTAACAGGAAGAGGACCCAGAGGTTTATGGTACGGCCGGGTTCCTTTATACCCAGGAAGACGGGGAGGGTCTTGGTGAGGATACCCAGGATGACCATACAGGCGAAGCCCATAATCTGGAGATGCAGGAGGGGTTGTTCAACCAGCCTGGGGGTGGTGTTGCCCCCCGTCCTGGCAAGATAGACCATGGTGCCCACGAAGATTAAGGACTGTAGGAGGAACCAGGCATAGCCGGCAAAGAAATAGCCCTCGTAGACCTCAAAGCGTCTACCCTGTACAGAACGATAAGTCTTTGCAAGGAGGTATATGAATAGGACTATGGCGGCCGTCTCTATGAGACTGCCGAGGATGCCCATGGCCCTGAAGGGCAGATAGTCTCCCAGGAGCAGGAGGTGCCTGGAGAGGAATACCAGGGATATACCTATAAGCATGGGGAAGAGAGAGACGTGGGCAAAGAAGGGCTTGTAAAGCGTAGCACTCCAGAACCTGGGCAGGGCGAAGTAGGATACGCCCATGATGAAGAGCCCTACCCAGCCATAGACCTGGGTATGTCCATGGGCCTCCAGCATGGCCCTGGGTATACCCACCTGGTGACCATTGAGTGCCATATAGGCAAGCGCCCCTGCCCCGTACAGGCACCCAGTGGTCATGGCAAAGGCTATGGCGGCCTTTACAAAGGGGACATGGAGGTCTCGGGTGTAGGAGGCGGTACCTGCCCCTTCTCTGCCTAATGTGGATACAAGGGCAGGCCCTGCACCAGAACGGTGCAGGGCAGGCTCAGGCGGGCTGGGTGGGCGGGTTGTTGCACCCTGGGTGGATTTGTTCCTGTTATCCACTGCCACCTGTATCTCTTTAACCAGGTCTTCGGTGGCCATCAGGAGTGCCATGGCGAAGAAGAGTACCTCCCTGTCGGCCCAGTGCTCCCTTGCCAGCCCCAACACCCCATGCCTCTCAAATACCTGTAAAGTGGCAGGATAGCGGGTGGTGATGTACCCGAAGGTCGTATTCTCGTCAATCCCCCCGTCCCGTTCTCCTTTGGGGAGGGATTTTACTGTTGCCTCTATCTTCCTGGTGCTGGCAGAATCCTGAATCGTGGCGTTTAACTCTGCAAGTAACTCCTCCAGACGGGTATCATAGTCCCAGGTTATTGTTTCAAGGGTGCGGTTTATGTTGTGGACTGGGTGGATACGAAACTTGTGGAAGACCTTAACGGTAGAGGGGTGAGCCTTTAAGATATTTAAGACCTTACTGTCCTTATTTATCTCCACGATTCTCCTGCCTTTTATGAAGCTTGGGAATGTTTAAGCCACTTCAGGAAGGAAACAAAAACAACTGAATTTAACATAAATTTTGCAATAAGTCAATAACATTTGATGGGTGGGGGTTACCCCTAAATGTGGTTACCGTATCTGCTTGACTTGGGGGAGGGTTCAAATATAATGTCCCCATCTTCAAGCGGATAAGATAGAGGGGTCTAATCGTGAAATTGGGCATTCTTGGGGGCTCTTTTAATCCCGTCCATATCGGTCACCTGATAGTGGCAGAGGAGGTCTACTGGAGGCATGGACTCTCTAAAGTCCTATTCATCCCTGCCTATCTACCCCCTCATAAAGGTGCTGAGGGTCTGGCGGAGGCCCGTTACCGTCATGAGATGGTAAGGCTGGCAATAAAGGGCAACGGGCATTTCAAAGTCTCAGACATAGAAATAGCCCGGGGGGAAAAATCCTACACCGTTGAGACTGTAGAGTTGTTACTGAAACAATACGAAAAGACCTGCGACCTCTACCTTATAATCGGCGCGGACACCCTGCAGGAGCTCCCTAGCTGGAAGGAGATTGGGCGGCTGGCGGGGCTTTGCCGCATGGCTGTGGTTAATCGCCCTGGCAGTAACGTCACCGCGGAGGCACTCTCTCAGCTTATACCCATCCTGGGCAGGGAAAAGGTAGAAGAGATGCAAGGGCTGAGTGTCCAGATTCCGCCCATTGGTATCTCCTCTACTGAAATAAGGGCAAGGTTGAGGGAAGGGAGGCAGATAAAATACCTGGTGCCTGAGGCCGTGGAGGAATACATACGTAAGAAGGGGCTTTACGGTAGTTAGATTATCAACCTCTCCAGGAATTCCTTTGCCCTGGAGACGTCCTCAATGCGACTCTCTCTGGTCTCTCTCTTTATTACGTGATAGCCTGTGTATCCCGTCTCATAGAGGGCCACTAGGTACTCCTTGAAAGGCACTGCCCCTTCGCCGGGTAGTGTCTCAGAAAACCCACCTTCCCCTCCGGTAACGTCTCTGGCATAGGCGTGGGCAATGAGACCCTTAAGGTCTTTCACCCCCTTCACCGGGTCAAGCCCCCTGGCAACCATGATAGAAGGGTCGTAAGCCACTCTTATACCCTGGGTTC
>MHYW01000071.1 GCA_001828545.1 Planctomycetes bacterium RIFCSPHIGHO2_12_FULL_52_36 | reverse complement strand
TATACCATTAGCTATACTTACTATGGTGTCCAGGTCTGCACTCTCCCCTTCCCCTTTCTCAATCCTCTTGATTATCTTTGCCATCCAGCCCGTACCTTCCCGGCACGGGGTACACTTGCCACAGGACTCGTGTGCGTAGAAGCACATGAGTACCCTGAGGGTCTTGACTAAATCCGTGTCCTCGTCCATCACTATGACTGCCCCTGAACCCATCATACTGCCAATCTTGGCCAGGTTGGCGTACTCCATGGGGACGTCTATCTCTTCCGGCTTCAAGACTGGTGCAGAGGCGCCTCCGGGGATTACCGCCTTGAGCTTCTTGTCTCCCCGTATCCCGCCTGCATGTTTGTAAATAATCTCCCTGAGGGGCGTACCCATGGGTAGCTCATAAACCCCTGGTTTCTTGACGTGGCCGCTGACGGGGAAGAGTTTCACACCTCCTCCTATCCCGGGCGCCCCCAGGCCATTGAACCACTCCCCGCCGTTCTTGACTATATGGGGGATAGCGGCAATGCTCTCCACGTTATTTATGACCGTTGGCCCCTGGAAGAGACCCACAATGGCCGGGAACGGGGGTTTCATCCTGGGCTGACCTTTCTTGCCTTCAAAGGACTCCAGCAGCCCCGTCTCCTCCCCGCATATATAGGCCCCGGCCCCACGGTGGACTACCATGTCCAGGTCAAAACCCATCCCCAGGATATTCTTCCCGAGGTAACCCTTGGCATAGGCCTCGTTAATGGCCCCTTCTAGCCTCTCTATAGACTTTACGTATTCCCCGCGGACGTATATGCCTGCCCAGTGAATACCCACGGCAAAGCAGGTGATTATGGCCCCCTCCACCACTGCATGGGGGTCGCACTCCATAATTGGTCTGTCCTTATAAGTACCTGGCTCTCCTTCATCGGCATTGATGACGAGATATTTGGGCTTGGTGGCCTCTTTGGGGATGAAACTCCACTTCTTCCCTACAGGGAAGCCCGCCCCGCCCCTACCCTTAAGGCCAGACTTATCCACCTCCTGGATAATCTGCTCCGGCTTCATCTCCGTCAGGGCCTTCTTCATGGCCTCGTAGCCCCCATCCTGGATATACACCCCCAGGGAGTGGGCATTCTTCTTCCCAAAATTCTTGCTCAATATCGGTTTGGGCATGGTTATTTTAATTTCGTTAGTAGTTCGTCTACCTTTTTAGTAGTAAGATTTTCATGAAAGTCATCATTAACCTGCAGGACGGGGGCAGTGCCACAGTAGCCCAGACACTCCACCGTTGACAGGGTAAATTTCTTGTCCGGGGTGGTCTCCCCCGCCCCTATCTGGAGCTTATCCTTGAGGTGCTCAAGGATGTCCTCCGCCCCCAGCAGGGTACAGGATATATTAGTGCACAGCTGGAGGTGGTACTTGCCCAGGGGTTTGGCCGCATACATGGTGTAGAAGGTAAGCACCTCGTGTACCCTTACCAGGGGGACTCCGAGGAGCTTTGCCACATACTCCTCCACCTCCGGAGTAATGACGGAGAACTCCTTCTGGGCCAGCCACATGGTGGGTAACAGGGCGGCACCCTTCTCTGGATACTTGGCCAGGATCGCCTTAAACCTTTCCCTTGTCTTCTCTGAGAACGCTACTGCCATGATTAAATCAGTAGCTAGTAGCTAGTAGCAAGTAGCCAGGAAAAAAAATTCAACCCTAGCTACTAACTACTAGCTACCAGCTACTAGTTCTTACCTATCGCACTCTCCACCAATCATATTGACTGAACCAAAAGTAGGGACTATGTCGGCCACCATCCCACCGTTAACCAGTCTTGAGACACCCGACATTATCATAAAACACGGCGGCCTGCATCTCAGCCTGTACGGCCTGCCACTGCCATCACTAACCACATAGAAACCAAGCTCACCGTTAGCACCCTCCACTGCCTGATATACCTCACCCTTGGGGGGCGTGATGCCGTGTCCGTTCATGAAGAGTTTGAAATGATTTATCAAGGACTCCATCTTGCCGTAGACGTCTTCCTTGGAGGGGAAGGTTATCCTTGGGTCGTCTATCTTTATTGGACCTGGGGGCATGCTGAACAGGGCCTGCTCGCATATCCTCATGGACTGCTGTATCTCCTCCATCCTTACCAGGTAACGGTCGTAGTTATCGCCATTGGTCCCCACCGGCACCTCAAAGTTCATCTTGTCGTACACCATGTAAGGCTGGGCCTTCCTGACGTCATAGGCCACCCCGGTAGAGCGGAGGCATGGGCCAGTAAAGCCATAAGACATGGCCTCATCAGCAGTTATAGCCCCTACCCCCTTCGTCCTGTCCACAAATATACGGTTCTTTGTCAGGAGGCCGTGAATCTCCTGTAATACCTCTCTGGTCACCTTGAAGGCCTCCAGTGCCCTACCCTGGAAGCCCTCGGGCAGGTCGTCTTTTACCCCGCCAATCCTTACATAGCTTGGGGTTACTCCCCTGCCTCCGGCAACCTCCTCAATAAGCCTCCAGAGCACCTCCCTGGCCTTTATCATGTAGAGGAAGGCCGTTATGGCCCCCAGTTCCATGGCTGAGGCCCCTACATTGGTAAGGTGGTCGGTAATACGGCTTATTTCACTCATGATTACCCGTATATATTTGCATCGCTCCGGCACGTCCACCCCGAAGAGTTTTTCCACGGCCATGGCGTAGCCAAAATTATTAATGAGGGGAGAGACATAGTTGAGTCTGTCGGTATAGATAATGGCCTGGTGATAGGTGCGGTTCTCACAGGTCTTCTCAAAGCCCCTATGGAGGTAGCCTATTTCCACGTCACTGCTAACCACCGTCTCCCCGTCCAGTTCCAGGAACATCCTGACAGTCCCGTGCATGGCGGGGTGGGAGGGCCCCATGTGGAGCGTCATCTCCCTGATGTTCAATTCCCTGGCTAAGGTGGCCGTCTTTTCCATATTATTATTTTTGGCAGGTCAGTTTTTAGGGCCTTCAGTTCTTAGGGCCTATTAGGGGCTGACGCCCGGTCAGTGGATAATCCTTCCTGAGGGGATGGCCTTCAAATTGTTCGTAGAGGAGTATCCTCTTCAAGTCGGGATGTCCGTCAAACCTTATGCCGAACATATCCCAGCACTCCCTCTCCAGCCAGTTGGCCACTGCCCACAGGGGGGTGAGGGAGTCAATGGTAGGGTCTGCCTCTGTCAGCGGTGACTTTATCCTTACCCGGTGATTGTACTTTAACGAGTAGAGGTGATAAACTACCTCAAAACGACCCTCTTTAGGCGAGTTACCCATCTGCAAGTAATCCACCGCCGTCAGGTCCATGAGGAAATTGTAGGAGAGGTCCGGGGACTCCTTCAGGAAGCGGCAGATATCCACAACATCAACCCTCTTTATTACTGCCGTATCATCACCCCTGAAGGAGTGGGTATCTATAATAGAAGCAGGAAACCGCTCTCTTAATTTTTTTAGGGTAAGACTTTCTTCCATTACAACTCTTGCTTCTGGCTCTGTATCTTCTCCTGGAGCTTCATAATCCCATCCAGGACGGTTTCGGGTCTGGGCGGACAGCCAGGGATATAGACGTCCACGGGGACGATAGTATCTATCCCCTGTACAGTAGCATAGTTATCGTAAGGTCCCCCTGAACAGGTACAGCCGCCAAAGGCCACCACCCACTTAGGCTCGCACATCTGCTCCCACACCCTCTTGAGTATGGGGGCCTGCTTGTGGCTTATCGTCCCCACCACAAAGAGGACGTCTGCCTGGCGGGGCGAAAACCTCGGCAGCCCTGCCCCAAAGCGGTCTATATCGTAATGGCTCGCCGCCGCGGCCATGTACTCCATCCCACAGCAGGCGGTCACGAAGGGGTAGAGGAACAGGGAATACTTCCTGGCCCACCCCAGTACCTTATCCGTTCTGGTCAGGACAACGCTCTCGCCCAGGGCGGATTCTATCGCCACTCTAAAGCCCCTTCCTTCCAGGCGTATAGAAGCCCCACCGCAATAATGGCAGTGAAGACCATCATCTCCAGTAGCCCAAAAAGGGCCAGCTTATCAAAAAGCACTGCCCAGGGATAAAAGAACACCACCTCTACGTCGAAGACAAGGAAAAGGACTGCCAGGAGGTAGAATTTTACAGGGAATGCGACCCTTGCAGGCCCCGAAGGCTCCATCCCGCATTCAAAGGGCAAGGCCTTTACGGGGGTGAGTCTCTTAGGCCCCAGTACCGAGGTCAGAAATATTAGTAACCCTGCGATAAAGGCTGCAGTAAAGAAAGTAAGTGCAACGGCTAGCCCGTATCCCTCCATGGCAGCCCCTTTCTCCTTTCAGTGTGAGGCAAACACTATACAAAATTTTTTATTGAAGTCAAATGTTTTTTGGGGTGTCAATTCAATCCCAGGCGTGTCATTCTATTTAATATGACCTGGGGCTTAGGGGCCAGGGAAAATGTCAAAGTCCAAATGACAAATGAAATCCAAAATCCAAATTCCAAAGAAAACTAGAGGCCAAATTCAAATGTCAAAGCCCAAAGCTCAAAGTTCGAAACTTTGTCATTTGGACTTTGGCATTTGACATTTGTTTGGTATTTGGATTTTGAAATTTGACATTTATTTTTCATTGACTTGGCATTTGTGCTTTGGAATTTGGATTTCCCTTACCCCTGCCCCCTGACCTCTGCCCCCTAGTCTTGTAGGGTGCGTTGTAACGCACCATTTATATCTTTCCGTTCTTAACTAGCGGTGCGTCCAGACGCACCCTACTTTATTTGGTGAGATTCTTCGCTTCCCCTTCGTCCACCTCAGGCGGACTGAAGCCCTAACACCTACCGTAGGGGCGTATCGCGATACGCCCCTACATTACCGCCCCCTTTGAGTACCTGGGTACTAGGTCGTAAACCCCCACCCGGCCGCAGAAGTCAACGTCTCTTTTCATGCCTAGTCCTATGAGGCGTCTGCCGTGGGTGGAGTCTAGGAGGGCCTGGCGGGGGTTGTCCTTGTAGTGGAGATAGGTAACATGGGCAAGGCGGGCAGAATCTGATAGGGGCGTATGGCCATACGCCCCTACCAGCCTGTGTATGAGCATCCCCCCGCAGACGACGTCCTCAAGGGATACCTCCCCGTTAGTCCCGGAGAGGGCGAGATGTACGTCCTCCCCCTTTGTTACCAGGTATTCTGCCACTGCGGGGAGGTTGAGGAGGCTGCAAATAAGCACCTCTTTTGGCTTCCCTAGACGTGTAATGGTGTTTAAATTTTTGGTGCAATTAGTGGTGGTGAAGAGGACGTCTTTGCCCTCTACTACCTCACGGGGATACTCCAGTGGCGAATTCCCCAGTTGAAATCCCTTTATCCTCAGCCCTCCCCTCTCGCCCCCAAGTAGCACCTTATCCCGCCCCATTGCCCTGGCCCTCTCCTGACATTCCCGCACAGAGGCAAATGGGTATATGGCCCTGCACCCCTGGGAGAGGGCATGGGTAATGGTGGAACAGGCCCTGAGGACGTCTATGACCACGACCCTCGCCACATTCCAATAGGCAAGGGCGGGTTTAAAACCCGCCCCTACCAGTTCCGAAGGGTTGAAGGTGAGGGTTATTTTCATGAGTCGGTAACAAGTAGCCAGTAGTCAGTAGATAGTAGCCAGGGAAAAACAGTATTCTTAAAGGCAGGTCAGGAGACCTGTCTCTACCCTCTCTACTAACTACTAGCTACTAACTACTAACTACACCTTGGCCAGCTTATCTTGCAGGAGTTTCTTGAAGG
>MHYW01000070.1 GCA_001828545.1 Planctomycetes bacterium RIFCSPHIGHO2_12_FULL_52_36 | reverse complement strand
GACATCTTCAGCTCGGACACCAGTACGTTTCGCATACGAGGCATCGCTGAATCTATTAGATGCCGTGGTATTGTTTTCTAAGATGAAGGTTTCTGAACTCCTGGACCCCGTAATAAAGCCCAAAAAACTTTCTATAGAACGACACCACCTCTTTCCGAAGGGGTATCTAAAATCAATTGGTATTACTGAAGTCCGTGATACTAATCAGCTTGCTAACTACGCTTTGATTGAATGGGAGGATAATATTGACATTTCCGATAAATCACCTGCCGAATATTTTCCTTTGTTGGCCAAACGTTTTAAGTCCGATGAATTGAGACAGATGATAGAGTGGCATGGACTTCCGAAGGGCTGGGAAACAATGCAGTATACAGGTTTTATTACTGAACGACGGAAGCTCATTGCCAAAGTCATAAGGAACGGATTTGAAAAGCTCTCAGCCACAGAGGGTCAAATCTAGTCATTTGTAAGGGAATTCCCTTCAAATGGTGGTAAAGCGGGCTTTTTCAAAGGCTGAAAATTAGTGAATAGAAGAATGTTAGATACCAAAGGCTAGGAGATGGGAAACAGGGTACGCATAGACATTCCTCGTGAAGAAATAGCAGAATTCTGTCGGCGAAACCATATACGCAGGCTCTTATTGTATGGTTCAGTTTTGCGTAAGGATTTTGGTACTGACAGCGATGTGGATGTACTTGTTGAGTTTAAGCCAGGGCGGTGTCCAGGCTTCTTTGGGTTGGCCCGCATGGAGCGGGAGCTTTCTGTGATTCTTGGGGGGAGAAAAGTGGATTTAAGAACCCCACAAGAATTGAGCAGATACTTCAGGGATGAGGTGCTCTTGTCGGCAAAGGTGCAATATGCGGAAAGATGACCTTATCCGCCTGCGACACATGCTGGATGCCGCTGGAGAGGCATTGTCCTTCGTTAAAGGTAAAACCAGAACGGAACTAGATACAAATCGTATGCTCGTCCTATCTTTGGTCAAGGAAATTGAAATTATTGGCGAAGCGGCGAGCAAGGTCTCAGCAGAGACCAAGAGCAAAAATGCTAGAATTCCATGGCCGGATATAATAGACATGCGCAATCACCTCACCCACGTCTATTTTGACATAGACCTGGATATTGTTTGGGATACAGTTACTAAGGACCTTCCACCTCTAGTTGCTGAACTTGAGAAAGTTATCCTCCCTGAAAAGGGTCATTAAGCAAGCCTATCATGGATAGGAACCTGTTTGGGCCTATCAGATTAGGTACCATGGAGGTACCCAACCGCTTCGTACGCTCTGCTACCAATGAATGCCTCACGGACAAAGGGGATTACGTAACAGATAGATTGGCGGAGCTCTACGAGGCCCTGGCGAGGGGCGGTGTGGGGCTCATAATAACGGGCTATGCCTATGTGCGGGCGGACGGAAAGAGCAGTACCTCCCAGGCGGCCATATATGACGATAAATTTATTCCCGCCTACAAGAGGATAACAGAGAGACTGAGGCCCTACCCCGCCAGGATAGTCCTCCAGATAGCCCATGGTGGACGGCAGTCAATCCCTTCTGCATGTAATGGCAGTCCCATAGCCCCCTCCCCTGTCCCCTATCCTGTAACAAAGCTTACCCCAAGGGAGATGACGGAAGACGAAATCCTGGAGATTATCCGCTCCTTTGCCCAGGCGGCCAGGAGGGCCAGGGAGGCAGGCTTTCATGGGGTGCAACTCCACTCCGCCCATGGCTACCTCCTCAGCCAGTTCATATCCCCGTTTACCAACAGACGGCAGGATAAATGGGGTGGGAGTGTAGAAAACCGTGCGAGGATACTCCTGGAGGTGCTGAAGGCGTGCCGCAAGGAGGTAGGGAAGGAGTTTCCTGTCCTTATAAAGCTCAACTCTGACGATTGTATAGGGGATGGACTAAAGATAGAAGATGCGGTGAAGATTGCTTCCATGTTAGGCAAGGCCGGTATTGATGCGGTGGAGGTAAGCGGTGGGATAGGGGATTCTTTCCCCAGTGCCTGTCGTCCGGACATAGACTCTCCAGGAAAAGAGGCCTATTTCTCAGACAATGCCCGGAAGATAAGACTTGCCCTGAGCCGAAGCCCTGAATCCGCCTTAGGCGGAGAAGGGTCTGCCGAAGGGGAGGTACTCTCCGTGCCTGTAATCTGCGTAGGGGGTATCAGGTCAAGGGAGGTCATGGAGTCAATTATTAGCACAAAAAAGGCCGATATGGTCTCTATGAGCCGCCCCTTCATCCGTGAACCCGATTTGGTGGAGAGGTTCAGAAAGGGCCTCGCTGAGAAGGCCTCCTGTATCTCCTGCAATCAGTGCTGGCATCCCAAAGGCATTCGCTGTGCCCAAATAGGGAAACAGGGGTTAGGGGCTATGGATTAGGGATTAGCGAGAAGAAGGAATACGGAATTCAGTAGTCAGAATTCAGAATATTCTATATTCTGAATCTAGCCCCTCCCCCTCCATCCTAGGTGTGAGTACTTGAAAGGTTGAGCTTATTTGATAGAATTGCCTGGACTGTGGGCCGTAGACTCTAGGTTTTTTGTCTATAGTCTATGGTCTACAGTCTAACGTCTAAGGTCTAATGAAAAAGCGTCTCTTTAGCGGAATCCAGCCCACCGGCGAGGTCCATATAGGCAACTATCTGGGGGCAATAAAGAATTGGGCAAGCCTACTTGACTCCTACGAGTGCATCTTTTCCATAGTAGACTATCACGCCATCACCGTCCCCCAGGACCCAAAGGCCATGCCCCAGCAGATACTCCACGTGGCCACGGTGAACATTGCGGCGGGTCTTGACCCAAAGCGTTCTATTATCTTCCTGCAGTCCCAGGTACCCGAACATACGGAACTGGCCTGGATATTCCACACCCTTACCCCCCTGGGTCATCTGGAAAGGATGACCCAGTTCAAGGACAAGGCCCGCCAGCACAGGGAAAACATCAATGCGGGTCTCTTCAGTTACCCTATCCTGCAGGCCGCTGATATACTGCTCTACAAGGCGGAGGTGGTGCCGGTAGGGGAGGATCAAGTACAGCACATAGAACTCGCCAGGGAGATAACCAGGAAATTCAACGCCCGCTACGGCAACCTATTTCCAGAACCCCAGGAACTCCTCTCCACGGCCCCCAGGATTATGGGCCTTGACGGTAAGACCAAGATGAGTAAGAGCCTGAACAATTACATATCCCTTACCGAGTCCCCGGAGGACATCTGGAAGAAGCTCTCCGTGGCCGTAACCGATGAGAACCGCAAGAAGCGGAGTGACCCTGGGAACCCTGAAAATTGTAACGTCTACTCCCTGCACAAGCACTTTTCCAGCCCTGAGGAGATAGACTGGTCAGCCAATGGGTGCAGGACGGCAGGGATTGGGTGCCTGGAATGCAAGAAATGCCTGTCGGACAATATTGTAAGAGAACTCAAGCCCATCAGGGAGAAGGCATTGGCCCTCTTTGAAGACCCAGCTTACGTGGTAGAGGTCCTCAAGTCTGGGGCTGAACGCTGTCAGGAGATGGCCAGGCAGACCATGCGGGAGGTGAAGGAGGCCATTGGCCTCCGGGTCTCGGCAAAACGTAGGTGAAACGTAGGGACAGTTGTGTATTGTAGCCGCAACCTTTAGGTTGCGTATTTTACGCAGGCTGAAGCCTGCGGCTACTCATTTTGCAGAGGTCTCCCCAGAACACTGGATGATATGTAGGGATGCTCAAAACAAACCCTTTCCTTAAAGAAATCGCTCACTACCTGAAGGCCCATACCGGGCTGGAGGAGAAAGACGTATACCCCCTCATAGACCAGCCCCCTAATCCTGATATGGGGGATTACACCGTCCCTTGCTTTCCCCTCAAGGAGAGACTCCATAAGTCGCCTAACCTCATAGCCCAGGAACTGGCCCAGGCCATCGTGGGGGCGACCGGCCGGTCGCCCCTACAGCTTGTAACCAGGGTAAAGGCCGAGGGGGCTTACCTCAACTTTTTTGTACAACATGACGAACTGGCCCGTTGGATACTGGAGAGGGTACACAAGGAGGGCAATGGCTATGGACATGCTACCATTGGCAAGGGCAAGACCGTGGTCATAGATTACTCCTCCCCCAATATTGCAAAACATCTGGCCGTCCACCACCTCCGCTCCGCCGTCATTGGTAATGCCCTTTACAGGTTATACAAGGCACTGGGCTACCACTGCGTGGGGATAAACCATCTGGGGGACTGGGGCACCCAGTTCGGACAGCTCATAGTGGCCTACAGGAAATGGGGAAATGAGGAGGCACTGAAGGAAGACCCGGTGGATGCCTTACACGGTCTCTACGTAAAGTTCCATCAGGAGGCCAAGAACGATGCCTCACTGGAAGACCAGGCCCGACTGGCCTTCAAAGAACTGGAGGGGGGAGACACAGAGGCCAGACACCTCTGGGGACACTTCAAGGAGGTGAGCCTCAAGGAATTTAACAAGGTCTACCATGCCCTGGGGATAAGGTTTGATTACTACACAGGGGAGAGTTTCTACAACGAGATGCTCAACGATACCGTGGAGAGGCTGAAGAAGGCCGGCCTTGCCACCCTGAGCGAGGAGGCCCTGGTGGTCAACCTGGAGCAGTACGGTATGCCTCCCTGCCTCCTCAAGAAGAAGGACGAGGCTAGCCTGTACGCCACACGGGACGTCTGTGCGGCCGAATACAGGGCCAGGGAATTTGGTTTCTCCCGTATGCTCTACGTGGTAGGCTCTGAGCAGAGACTCCACTTCAAGCAATTCTTTAAGGTACTTGAGCTCATGGGCTATCCCTGGGTGAAGGACTGTGTCCACGTGGACTTTGGGCTGATAAAATTCAAGGAAGGGAAGATGTCCACCAGGGCGGGACGGGTCATACTCCTTGAGGAGGTGCTGAAGGAGGCCGTGGAGAGGGCCAGGGGGATTATACAGGAAAAGAACCCAGATTTGTCCAGGGCCGAGGAGATAGCCAGGCAGGTGGGCATAGGGGCGGTAATCTTTGCCGACCTCTCCAGCCGCCGCACCAGAGACGTCCTCTTTGACTGGAAGGAGGTACTGAACTTTGACGGTGAGACAGGCCCCTACCTCCAGTACACCCACGCCAGGCTCTGCAGTGTCATAAGGAAATACGGTGGGACGGTAGATGGCAAGGTAGATTTTAGTCTCCTGAAGGAGAAGGACGAGTATCTGCTGGTGCGAAAGCTAGAGTCCTTCCCCAGGAGTATTGTCTCAGCGGCCGAGACCTGTGAGCCTGTAGTCCTCTGCAACTACCTCATAGAGCTGGCCAGTCTCTTCAACCGCTACTATAACCATCACAGGATAATCAGCAAGAACGAAGAGCTCACCAGGGCCAGGGTCTTGCTTGCCGACTGCACGAGACAGGTATTGAGGAACGGACTCCACCTCCTGGGCATGGAGACGCCGGAGGAGATGTAAAGGGATTGTGGGCGACATCTGCTATGACCCTTTAACCAGGCTCACAATTTTGGTCAGCGTATCCTTGGCATCGCCGAAGACCATCAGGGTCTTTTCTAAATAAAATATCTCGTTGTCTTCCCCTGAAAAGCCTGGCCGCAGGCTCCGTTTACAAACGATGACGGTCCTGGCCTTATCCACGTTCAATATGGGCATGCCGTAGAGGGGACACCCCTTTTTGTTGCGGGCGGCGGGGTTGATGACGTCATTGGCACCTACTACCAGTGCTACATCGGTCCTCTGGAAGTCATCGTTGAGGGCGTCCATCTCGTAGAGCAGGTCATACGGGACGTTGGCCTCGGCCAGGAGGACGTTCATGTGTCCCGGCATCCGCCCTGCTACCGGATGGATGGCATATCTCACGTTAATGCCCCTTTTACCCAACTGTGCGGCCAGTTCCTGTAATGCGTATTGTGCCTGTGCCACTGCCAGGCCGTAACCTGGCACAATTATTACAGAGTGGGCCATCCCCAGTAGCGTGGCCGCATCTTCGGCAGTATGGCTGGTCACCCGCCGTTGTTCGGTGATACCTGCTGGCCCGCCTTCTGCCACCCCCACCCTGCCAAAGAGGACGTTGCGAAGACTACGGTTCATGGCCTTGCACATGAGGTTCGTCAGGATGAGACCGGATGCGCCCACCAGCGCACCGCTTATGATGAGTACGTTGTTGGAGAGGACAAAGCCCGTCAAGGCCGCCGCCAGCCCTGAATAAGAGTTCAAGAGTGAAATCACCACCGGCATATCTGCGCCGCCTATTGGAATTACTGTCAGCACCCCCAATACCGCACCGATAAGGGCAATTATGACCACCTTGGATAAGGAGGGCGTTGATATTACGAACAAGACCCCTAACACTATGGCCCAGGATAGCAGGATTAGACTCAAGGTCTGTTGGAAGGGGAACACTACTGGTGCCCCCCTCAAGACCCCCTGCAGTTTGCCGGCGGCGATGAGACTGCCGGTAAAGGTTATCGTGCCTATAAGCAGGCTGAGCACCAGGGTAATACTCACGTCCACGCCGGGTTGCCCTGTTGTGCGGAGGAACTCGGCCACTGCCACCATCGCCGAGGCACCACCGCCGGAGCCGTTCAAGATGGCCACCATCTGTGGCATGGCCGTCATCGGCACCTGCCAGGCTGAGATGGCACCGATGGAACCACCTATGACGATACCGGCGATGATGTAGGTGAAATCAAGTATCTGCCTGTCAAATAGCGTTACGACGACGGCGATGAGCATACCCAGCGTGGCCAATA
>MHYW01000069.1 GCA_001828545.1 Planctomycetes bacterium RIFCSPHIGHO2_12_FULL_52_36 | reverse complement strand
GGAGGACTTGAACCCCCGACCGACGGATTAGAAATCCGTTGCTCTATCCAGCTGAGCTACTGGCGCACCTGTGTCTTGCCTATGGAGTACGCCAATAGATTAACAATTTTTGGTACCCCCTTCAACCCCCCTTTGTAGGGGCGAGCCGTCGGCTCGCCCCTACGATTACATTAGGGATTATAGGAACTCTTCCTCATCCACGTAGGGTGTACGCCGTCTGCCAAAGTAGGCCAGTACCTGTCCGGTAACGTAACCTGTTACCAGTGCCAGAATAATGGCAATGATTATACCCTTGAACTGGTTTGCAGGTACTATCCCAGGTACTAAGAAGGCGGCGGCTATGCCTCCCATAAGCCCTGGCCAGCCGTGCAGGTTTGTGACCCCGCATGTATCTATCCCCCTTACCTTGTTCTGGAGGGCGGGCTGGATGGCTACGAAGCCAATAGTGGATAGGGCGCCTGCCAGGATGCCTATTATAAAGGCCGTTTGATGGGATGCCGTGTCACATGTGGCGCCCACCCCCACACCCCCTGCCAGGGCCGCATTGGCAACGTCTCCAATGGCAATCTTGCCCCTGAGGGTTGATGAGACGAAGTAGGTGGCTATGGTGGCACCACAGAGTGCCATGAACACGTTAACTGCCGTAAAAGGTACTGCCTTTGGTTCCACTAGCCCCGCACAGAAACTGGGCCAGAAGAGCCACAAGACCATACTACCCAGCATGGAGAACTGGTCGCTGGTATGGTCCGCTTCTACTGGTACGGCAAACTCCTCTTTGGTGGTCATGGTCATTATGACCCCTAGTCCAAAGATGGCCCCGAAGGCATGTATTAAGATGGAACCACCTGTATCTACAAAACCCCCGTGAGGGATAAGACCCAACCCGGATTCCAGTAGTATCCACTCGTTTATCATATAACAGGGGGTGAATAGCAGGGCGAGGAGGAGGTACTGGGACATCTTCAACCTCCCCAGTGGCGCCCCGGCGCAGATAAGCAGGCTTGCCGCAGCAAACTCTGCCAGCAGGAGACCGTCTACATCACTCTTAGGTTCACCAAGGTAACCCCTGCCATTTATGTATATGTACATAGGTACGGCGATGCTTACCAGGAGATAGGTGGCCGTTACCGCACTGCGCCCGTATTTCTTTACAAAGACCATGAGAAAACCGAACCCTACCATCAACATGGCCATGACGTGGATGGAGCGATTATATTTTTGGACACTCACCACCTGGTCTATGGTCACGTGGGCCGCCTTCTCTTCTGTGGCCCACACGTAGGAAGTAGTACCCACTACCATTCCTGCCATGAACAATAGCGCTAAGATTAATAAACACGTACTCTTACGCATATTGGCCCTCCTCCTGATTAAAAGGTTTGATGAGAAGCTGTAGGGGCAGGGATTACCCCTGCCCTAGAAGGGCAACCGCAAGGGTTTGCCCCTACATCAAAAATCGGCAGTAACAGGCGGGGGCGTACTGTAGTACGCCCCTACAGGCAATTTGGGGCAGATGTTACTACTTTTGAGGAAAATATCAAGGAAATTTTTGGTGGTTTTTGTGGGTGATATAGAGATGGGTAACACTTTTTAGTAGGGGCACGGCATGCCGTGCCCCTATATACTGTGGATGTAAGGGGGCTTTGCCCCTTACATCCAAAATAGAGACAAGAGTAGACAGGAAACAGAGTAGGGGCAACCCTTGCGGTTGCCCTTCCAGGGCAGGGGTAAACCCTGCCCCTACAACTACGTATTATGCCTACTGCTCCCGTCCCAGGAGGCCCTCAACGAAGGTGGTGCTGAAGTCTGCGTTGAGGAAGTTGGGGTGGTTGAGGAGTTTCGTGTGGAGGGGCACGGTGGTCTTTATCCCTTCTATTACGTACTCCTCCAGTGCCCTCTTGAGGCAGGCAATGGCCTCCTGTCGTGTGGCCTGGTGTACTATTAGCTTGCTGATGAGGGAGTCGTAAAATGGGGGTATCTCATAACCCTGGTGGACGTGGGAATCTACCCTGACGCCCCTTCCCCCCGGGACATGGTACGTAGATATCCTCCCTGGATGTGGTCTGAAGCCGTTATCCGGGTCTTCGGCATATATGCGGCACTCTATGGCCACGCCATCAAACCTTACGTGCTTCTGACGGTACTTCAGGGGTTCACCTGAGGCAATCCTTATCTGTTCCTTTACCAGGTCTATGCCCGTGACCATTTCTGTTACGGGGTGTTCTACCTGGAGGCGGGTGTTCATCTCAATAAAGTAAAATTTACCGTCCCTGTCCACAAGGAACTCTACCGTACCGGCATTAGTATAGTTAACGGCCTTGGCCATCCTGAGGGCGGCCGTGTAGAGGTCGCCCCTGAGCCTTGGCGTTATGCCCGGGGAGGGGGTCTCCTCCAGGAGTTTTTGGTGACGGCGCTGGAGACTGCAATCCCTCTCTCCAAGGTGTAGTATGGTACCGTGCTGGTCTGCCAGTATCTGGACCTCCACATGGCGGGCATGCTCTATGTATTTCTCAATGTATAGAGAGGAATCCTTGAAGGCGGTCTCGGCCTCCCTCTGGGCCATAGCCAGGGCGTTCGCCAGGCTGGCGTCGTTGTGGGCTATCCTCATGCCCCTCCCACCCCCGCCTGCGGCCGCCTTTATCAGTACCGGGAAGCCTATCTTATGGGCAATACTTACGGCTTCTTGCTGGTTGGTGATGGTGGAGGTACTGCCAGGGATGACTGGGACCTTATTTTCCATGGCGACCTTTCTGGCCTGGGACTTGTTGCCCATAAGCTGTAGGGTCTTGGAGGAAGGGCCGATAAAGGTGATGTTAGAGGATTCGCAGATTTCCGCAAAGTGGCTGGCCTCGGAGAGGAACCCGTAGCCAGGGTGGATGGCCTCTACGTCAGTAACCTCAGCGGCACTGATAATACTGGGGATGTTAAGGTAGCTCTGCTCGGAGGGGGGAGGGCCTATACATACCTTGTCGTCGGCATATTGGAGGTATCTGGCATTTTCGTCTGCCTTGGAGAAGACGGCCACGGTCTCAATGCCCAACTCCCGGCAGGCCCTGATGACTCTTAGGGCTAT
The DNA here is from genome assembly GCA_001828545.1 of Planctomycetes bacterium RIFCSPHIGHO2_12_FULL_52_36. Classification (GTDB taxonomy): domain Bacteria; phylum Planctomycetota; class Brocadiia; order Brocadiales; family Bathyanammoxibiaceae; genus 2-12-FULL-52-36. The sequence continues at coordinate 2,630 of MHYW01000069.1, read as the reverse complement.
TTCCCCCCGGTTGGCTATCAATATCCTTGAGAACATCTTTACCTCTGTTGGGCTGTTTGCTCAGGCGAGAGGGGGAAGACCCTGAAGAGGGGTTGGCCATACTCTACTGCTTTTCCATCCTCCACCAGTACCTCTACTACCTTGCCGGATAGCTCTGCCTTGATTTCATTGATAATTTTCATGGCCTCTATGACACACACCACCGTCTCGGGGTCTACCATATCACCAACCCCTACGAAGGGTTCTGCCCCGGGGGTGGGGGCCTTATAGAAGGTGCCCACCATTGGAGAGGCTATCTCAAGGAAGTTGTCCTTCCTGGGCAGGAGTCGCTGTCCTTCTTCCATGGCGCCAGGGAGTTGGTGGCTGGGGAGGACGGAGGGCTGGACACCGTTACTGCGCCTCACTTTTATCCGGAAGGTATCTTCCTGGACCTCAATCTCGGCGAGGTCGTTGGTATTCATCAGGGAGATGAGCTCTTTTATTTTATTCATCGTGTCCATACTTCTATAGGCCCTCTTGCTTGGGTCGGAGATTCTTTCCTGCCTCATCGGGGTGTCACAGTACTACCGCTTCCAGTGCTTTTGGGATGTGGCTCAAGACTTCACAGCCGTCTCTCTTTACGAGCACAACGTCTTCTATTCTCACGCCACCCTGTTGAGGCAGGTATATGCCTGGTTCTACGGTAACGACCATCCCCGCTTTAAGCAGTCTCCTGTTGGTCTTGTAAAGTCGGGGGCTCTCGTGTACCTCCAGGCCTATGCCGTGTCCGAGGCCATGGCCAAAATTTTTACCATACCCCTGATTCTCTATATAGTTCCTGGCCGCCAGGTCCACCTCCCTTGCACTCACTCCCTCCCGTATCTTTTCAATGGCCAGGCTCTGGGCCTTCTTTACAATCTGATATATTTTTTTGGCCTGAGAGGTGATTCTATTGAGGAATACAACCCTTGTCAAGTCAGAATTATACAACCTCCACCTTGCACCCCAGTCAATAAGGAGGCTGTTGCCAGGCCGGACTGACACACCTGAGGGGAGGGCATGGGGTTGAGAGGCCTTCTCCCCCACCACACATATGGTGTTGAAGGCCGCCCCTTCAGCCCCGGCCTCTTTCATGTCAAACTCTAACCTGTTGGCTATCTGCTTATCCGTCATGCCTGGTCTAACCCCCTTGAGTATCTTTTTAAAGGCCTCCTCTGCTATTTTTATCGCCCCCTTGAGCCGGTTTATCTCCTCCTCTTCTTTCACCTCCCTCATCTCTTCTACCATCCCTTTTACAGGTATCACCTTCCTGGCCAGGCCTTTGAGTTCTGCGTATTGGGCAAAACTGAGGGCCTCAGACTCAAAACCTAACACCTTGAGCCCTTGTTTCTTTACCAGGTTTCCCAGGGCCTTCATGGGGGGTCTCTTTCTCTCTACTATCTCCAGGTCTTTGCATTCTCCCTGGGCCTGCTCAATGTAGCGGAAATCAGTAAGAAAGATGAACCTATCCCTGGTGAGAAGGATGAGGGCCTCTGAGCCTGTGAAGCCACTCATATACCTTACGTTTGGAAGTTTGGCGATGACCAGCCCGTCCAGGCCTTTTTTAATTACCTTCTGTCGTAAACGGCGGAGTCGGTTGCTGATGTTCAAGAGGCTAGAACTAGGGGCCAGGGGTTGGGGATTAGGGGTCAGGGGTTAGAGGAAAAAGATTACCATCCCCGGGCCACTAGCCCCTGTCCCCTGACCCATAGTTTCTGGTCCCTAGAGCAAAGGTTTCTAAGCAAGGGTTTTACGAGTAATTTCTTCGCGTACTGTCTCCGTTAGTTTAACGAATTCCATATCATTTTCAAGGCGTTTTTTTATCTTGCCCATAGAAGATACGCAAAAGGTATGTCTCTTGTTGCCGAAGTGACGGCCTATTTCCTCATGGGAATGATTAGTGAGTGTCCTGGCAAAATAACAGCAGAGTTGCCTTGGAAGTTGTAAGGAACGCCTCCTTCCTGGGTACCATAATTCCTGGGCAGTAAGATGGAAGTGATCCCTGATTACCGCCTCTATGTCTTCCAGGCTGACCCGCCGTCTCCTCTGACCAAAGAGATGGTTAAAGACCTCCTTGACAAGGGTTACGTCAACTTCTCTTTGATAGGTAGTTGCCTGGGCAAGGAGTGCCGTTAGGGCGCTCTCAATCTCTCTTATACTGCGGCCCTTGAGGCCATCGGTCATATCCACGAGGACTTCTCTAGAGAATGAGTGTCCAAGCCTTGAGACCTTTGTTTGAACAATGGCAAGGGTGGTTTTAAAATCCGGAGGGTGTATTTCAGCGAGCATTCCCCCCATCATACGGTTCGCCAGGCTTTCCTTGAGTTCTTTTATAAGTTTTGGGTGGGCGTCGCTGGCGAATATCATCCTCTTGGAGGATTGGGCCAGGGCATTAATTGTGTGAACCAGTTCCTCCTGGATACCCTCCTTACTGGAGAGGAAATGTACGTCATCCATGAGGAAGACGTCTACCTTCCTATACTTATGGCGGAAGCCTTCAACCTTTCCACCTTTAAGGGACTGAATGAACTCATTGGTCCAGTCTTCGGCCGGCATGTATACTGCCTTTAGGGGCTGACCTCTCTCCTTAAAGGAGTTCCGTATGCCTTGTA
>MHYW01000068.1 GCA_001828545.1 Planctomycetes bacterium RIFCSPHIGHO2_12_FULL_52_36 | reverse complement strand
CTTTTTGGCCCCAAAGGGGAATTTTCCCAAAAGTACTTCGGTATTGGTGGATTTTACCTCCCGGCTGGCCATCTTGTAAGGGGAGAGGATAGGCATTGCCTTTTCCACCCCAGGTAATGCGTTCCAGAAGTCCTGGGCTATATCCCGCTTATCCCCCAGGCAGGCAATGACATTCCTCTCTGTGCCCTGGAGGAGGACTGCCTTAAGCCCTACCCCCTCCACTTTTTTGACAACATGGTCTATCTCCTCTCTGGAGGAGCCTGGTTTCATCACGATAATCATTATGTACTCCTATCTACTAAGGGCAAATCCACTCTGAGCAAGAAAGGTCAAGAAAAAGGTCTCCATTGAGACATCCGCTCTAATTTAAAGGAAAATAATGGCTTGTCAAGGGCAGGCCCTGTTCAGGAGGCATGACTTGACAATTCTCTGTGGGGTGGTATAAACAGGAGACAGGAAAAACCCTTAACCCTGTTCCCTGTATGCTGTCTGCTGTTTGCTGTTTACTGTCTTGCGTGGTGGGCGTAGCTCAGTTGGTTAGAGCATCAGACTGTGGCTCTGAGGGTCGCGGGTTCGAATCCCGTCGTCCACCCCAGTTTCCCTTTTCTAATTCCCTGAGTGGCAGTACCACTCCCTACACAGGAGGAAGGGCAACCGTGCCTCTAAAAGGCCTGGCCATAAGGAGTAGGGAGTAGCGTAGGGACAAGTCCGCCTTAGGCAGATTAGACCTGTCCCAGTATTGGACGTCCCTGAAGGCCCGCCAAAGGCGGGTCTGCCTCAGGCACGATCTGTCCCTGCGTCAAGATTCTAAGTAAAATGCAAAAAGGCAAATTTATAGTCTTTGACCTGGACGGGGTCATCTTCAGGGACCAGTATCTGCTAAGATTATCCAGCCAACGGGGGCTCCTCAGTTATCTCCGCACCTATTATCTCTGCATACTCTTTGACCTGGGGAGGCTCACCATTGAGAGGCTACTGGAGGAGGTGTATAAAGACTTTAAGGGTACGTCCTTAAATACCCTATGGGAAGTATACAAGGAGATGCACCTCATTGGGGGCATAGAGGAGGTTATTCAGGCCCTGCGGAGTAAGGGCCACACAATTGCCATTATAAGTAGTGGGGTACCCGATTTTCTGGTCAGGGATTTGGCCCTTGAGCTAGGGGCAGACATGGGTTTTGGTATAGATATAGGGTTCCTTGACGATTCCCTATCCGGGACGGTGGGAGGGGAGTTGAGCACCTTCACTGGAAAAGAGTCCCTCATAAAAGAACTTGCCAGGCAACGAGATGTTGAGTGGAAGGAGGTGGTAGTTATAGCCGATGACCCCAATAACCTCTCCATCATGGAGAAGGCGGGTCTTAGTATAGGCGTAAACGCCTCCTTTCTTGTGAGAAAGAAGGCCGACTGCCTGGTGGACGGAAACGACCTGAGAGAGTTGTTGAATTATATAAATGGTTGTGGAGAGGTAAACCAGGGGAAGGAGTTCCTCCAGGAAGTAAGGAGGAAGTTGGTACACGTGTGGGCCGGGGCCATGCCCTTTCTCGCAAACATTGCCTTCTTCCCCACCATAAACTTCTTAGTCTTATTGGTGGTGCTTTATACCCTTTCTGAGGTGGGACGGCTAAATGGGAGGCTGGTACCTCTGTTAGGCCCTATAACCGTGGCGTGCATTAGGAAAGGGGAGAGGCGGGGGTTTATTACTGGACCGATTACCATGGCCATTGGCGTGATAATGTCCCTTTTACTCTTTCCTGCCCAGGTGGCCCTGGTGGTAATATGGATACTGGCCTTTGCAGACACCGCAGCTACCCTTATAGGAAAGACCTGGAAGGGACGGCCGCTCCCCTACAATCGTTCCAAGAGTGTGATGGGCTCTCTGGCCTTTTTTCTAGTGGCCTATCTCTGTTCCCTCCTCTGTCTTTCTCCCATATCTGCCCTGCCTGTAGCCCTGACTGCTTCCTTCCTTGAGTCTTTACCGCTAAAGGACGATAATATCTCCACGCCCCTTGGGTCTGGGGTAGTACTAATGTTCTTTACGGGTTGAACCACCTGAAAGGTGAGGGTACCTTGCGCATACTGGGGATAGACTACGGTAGAAAGAGGATGGGGTTGGCCCTGAGCGACCCGCTGGGCCTGACCGCCCAGGGGCTTGAGACGTTGGAGTGCAGGGGGTCAGAAGAGGATATGGAAGAGCTGTCCCGGCTGATACGTGAGAAAGGGGTTGAAGAGATAGTGGTGGGCCTCCCCAAGAGGATGGACGCCAGTCTGGGAAAGGAGGCCCAGGAGGTGCTTCGTTTTGTAGAAGACCTCAAGGTCAAGATTAACCTGCCCGTCCACATGGTAGATGAGAGACTAACCACGGCAGGTGCCCACAAGATTATGAAGGAAGGGGGGCTTTCCAGGAAAGAAAGGACTAAAAGGGCCGATACGATAGCGGCCCAGACTATCCTACAAATTTACCTGGACAAAAGGAGGAAGGGGTTATGAAAGAAAAGGTAATACTCAAGCAGGGCGACATTACGGGGATGGAAGTAGATGCAATCGTAAACGCCGCCAACCTTGAGCTAATAATGGGGGGAGGAGTGGCAGGAGCTATCCATAAGAAGGGAGGCCCTTCTATCCAGGAGGAGTGCAATAAACTCGCCCCTATCCCGCTGGGGGAAGCGGCTATTACGGGGGCAGGAGCCCTTAAGGCCAAGTACGTCATCCATGCCGCCAGTATGGGCCTTAAAGGCCCCCTCACCACCAGGGAGTCCCTCCTCAATTCTGTAAAGAATTCCCTAAAAAGGTCTGAAGAGAAGAAGATAAAGAGCATTGCCTTCCCTGCCATAGGGACCGGAATAGCTGGCTTCCCAAAGGAACAGTGTGCCCAGATAATGGTAGATACAATACTGGAACACCTGAGAAAGGGAAGCTCCCTGGAAAAGGTCTATATAGTCTTCTTCAAGGGGAATATCCAGGAGGCTTTTGAAAAATATCTGGCTACTGTAAAGTAGGGGCCAGGGGCTAGGGGTCAGCAGTAGCTAGGTAGCCGCAACCTTTAGGTTGCGTTGTTTCTCGCAGGCTAAAGCCTGCGGCTACTGGTTACTATCTACTGCTTGCTCTCTGGTTGCCTTCTTGCCAAGTTTTCTGTAAACGGCCAGTTCCTTTTCTGCCTCCCCGGTCAGCCCTACCTTCTGAAGGACCGTTGCCAGGGCCTGGTGGGCACTGGCCAGTTCTGGGTCTACGCCTATAGCCCTTCGGTACTCGGTGATAGCCGCCTCAAGTTGTCCGTGTTCTTCATAGAGTTCTGCCAGGTGGAGGTAGGCATCCACCAACTCGGGATGGATTTCCGTGGCCTTCTGGAGGTGGAAGATTGCCTCCCGGGTCAACCCTCCCTTGGCCAGGGTTAACCCAAGGTTTTTGTGGGCCTCAGCCAGGTTGATGCTGGCTACGGCGTCCTGTGGCCTGAGGGCAAGCACCTCTTCGTACTCCCTGATGGCCTCCCTATGGCTATCCATGGAATCATAAGCCAGGCCCAGATACAGGTGGGCCTCAGCGTAGTTGGGCTCCAGTTCCACGGCCTTCTTGAACTCTTTAATTGCCTCCTCCGGCATCCCCTTCTCCCCATATACCATACCCATCATATAGTGGGGTTCTGCCATCTTGGGGTAGGTGTTTACTACCACCTTAAGCTCGGTGACGGCCTCGTCCAGCATGCCCTTTCTGGAGTAGGCCAGCCCCAGGGAGGCGTGAGCACTGGCAGAACGGGGGTTATCTTCTGTTGCCCTCTTGTACTCCTGGAGGGCCTCTTCAGATTTTCCTTGCTTCTCATAGGCCTGTCCCAGGAGGATGCGGGCCTGGGTATTTTTGGGGGAGACCTCCAGGGCCTTCTTTAGTTCTACGATAGCCTCTTCCACCTCTCCTGAATCTAAGAGCTGCGAGCCCAGAGACAGGCGGTCCCTCGGCTCGGGTTGACAACCTGCAAGGAATAAAAACAGTAGGCAGTAGGTAGTAAGTAGTAGGCAATAGGCAGTATTTACCCCATACTCCTTACTGCTTACTTCATGCAGAGTGGCCCGCATTGCATTCATTCCAGTTGGAAGCAATTTTCTAGATGCTCCTTTCCGTCGATTCCAGCCTCCTGGAGCATGAGCCTGTGGAAGGAGAAATCTCCAAACCCTTTTAGCGAATGGCTGTCCGTGTTAAAGGCCAGTTTGACACCCTTTTCCAGGCATCTGCGTAGAAAAATGGAATTGGGGTCAAGGGAGTGGGCATTCACCTCAAGGGCTACCCCCCTGGAGAGGGCCTTATCAATAATGACGTCGTGGTAACGGCTCGGCACCGCTATGCCTGCCTTCCTCAGACCCCTGGTGGGGTGGGCCAGGATGTCTATATCTTGCTCCAGGGCCTTCATGGTGAGCGACAAGAACTCTTCCTGTATTACCTCTTCCTTTTTCCTCTTTTTTAGGGAAGGGATGACGTGGACTGCCCCTATGACCACATCAAAATTCCCCCGGTAGTCCCAGTCAAAGATAAATTCCCCATCAGGCATCTGCTCCAGCTCAATGCCAGCCCTTACCCCGTATTTTCTGTAAGGCTCCAGGTCTGAGAGATATTTCTCTAGACGGTATGCCCTATCTTTAAGTAGGGGCTGGAGGTTTATCTTTCCTGTCTGCCGTCTCAGTCCCTCTCTCTCGTTCTGTTCAAAGTAGATGTCGTTGCTGTGGTCCGTTATAGCGAAGCACCTTAGTCTGGCCTTACGGGCATAGAGCAGGTAATCCTCTACTGTTACCAGGTCTGCACAGGCAGACCAGTACGTATGGACATGGCAATCAGTATCAAATATCAAATCCTTCTCTCCTGGGAGACAGAAAGGGTGTTATTAGGCTGTGTGGAGTATATGGACACAGGTAAATTTTTGGCTTTAATCTCTTTTTATTTCACTAATTTGTGCTACTTATCTTTGTGAGCGATACCCAGTTCCTTCATTATCTTCTTCATATCCTCCCAGCACTTGGGCTTATCATTGGGGTTTCTGAGGAGATAGGCGGGGTGGAAGGTGGGCATAAGTTTTATACCCGCCTCAGGCGGATAGTCAAGGAATCGTCCGCGTAAGGAACCGATGGGTTCCCTGGTCTGGAGCAGCCCCTGGGTGGCACAGTTCCCTAGGGTACAGATGACCTTGGGCCTTATCCATGCAATCTGCCACTTGAGATAAGTCTCAGAACATATAAGCATCTCGTCCGGCCTCGGCGTGCGGTTCTCAGGGGGACGACACTTTACCATGTTGGCGATATACACCACCTGACGGGTGAGCTTCATGGCCTCAATAATCTTCGTGAGCAGTTGACCCGCCCTCCCCACAAAGGGTTCTCCCTGCTGGTCTTCGTCATAACCAGGGCCTTCTCCGACAAACATCAACTCCGCAAAGGGGCTTCCTACCCCGAAGACCACCCTGGTGCGGGACTGACTGAGACGGCATTTTATGCAGGTAGAGGCCACCTTCCCCAGTTCGGCAAGTCTTTCCGCCCTGTCGTCTCTTTCTGTATCTTTTGAAGCGGCATAAGACGCAGGAGGCTCTTTTATCTCCTCAGGGGCAGACCGTACCTCTGACGGGTTCACCACAGGTAATATTTTCTTGGGCGGATATTTTGGCAAGGATTCTATGCCGAAGGCCTTTTCAAGAAGGAGCCTCTGTTTTACCTCTCTCGTAAGCCTTAGTAGTTCTTCCTGGGAACT
>MHYW01000067.1:1966-7670 GCA_001828545.1 Planctomycetes bacterium RIFCSPHIGHO2_12_FULL_52_36 | reverse complement strand
CATATTGTTGGCGGCTACGCTTATGGTGCCCCTGACTTCCCCCAGCTGGAGGGCGGCCCTGGGGTATTTGGGGTCAACAAAGGCCTCCTCAATGACTACCAGGCCCGGGGACCATCTGGTGATAAGCTGGCAGACGTGGCGGTATATTAGGCCCAGGCGAAGGGGATTAGAAAGCCTGGGGCTTGTCTTAATACAGCCCCAGTCGTGGGCCTGACTACCCTGGGGCAAGGCCTCCACCACTGCGAAGCCTGTTGCCGCTAGCCCAGGGTCTATCCCTAGTGCTATCATAGGATGCTCGGCTTAAACCCTTTCCCAAACTTCCCCTCACCTTCTTTATTTATTTAGTTGTAGGGGCGACCGGCCGGTCGCCCCTACAGCTTATTCTGGCTCCTTCTTCTGTCTTAAGGATAGTTCCCACCTTGTGAGTTTCTCGGTAATCTCTTCTGCGTGCGACCCGCTGATACCCTTATGGCCTAGCAGTTCTTCTTCCGTCTTAGAGACAAGTTCCTCTACGGTATGGATACCTATTTTTTCCAGGGCCTTTGCGGTACGGGCGGATAATTCCAGGATGGAAATAGGGCTATTCAGGAGTTCCGCCTCCTGTTCAGACCTGGGGGTGGGATGCAACCTCTTCTGTTCTTCCAGGGCCTGGCCTATCTTGAGGCCTTTTTGGGTCAGCACGTCCTTTATCTCCGTCAGAGAGGTCTCTCCAAAATTCTTAAAGGAAAGGAGCTGGCTTTCCGTTACCGTGGTAAGGTCTCTCAGCGTCTTTATGCCCATCCTTTCCAGGCAATTCTTGCTCCGTACAGAGAGCTCAAAATCTGATATGGGTATGCTTAACACCTCGCTCTCTTTACTCTGGGCCCTCAACTTTTCCTCGTCGTAGTACATGTAGAGGGAGGACTTGGCATCTTTAAGATACAGGCCCGCCCTGGGGTGATTGGGGTCGGCCCTCAGTACCTCCTCAAAGCAGGAAACCGCCTTTTCGTACTCTCCCCTGTCTTCGTAAAGGGTTCCTAAATTTATAAGGACGTTCGTATAAGTGGGAGAGAGTTCCTTGCATTTCTCATAGTACCCAACGGCCTTTTCGTCCTCCCCTTCCAGGTCATAGTTGTAACCCAGGCGGAAAAGGGCCCTTGCATGTTCAGGGTCTATCTCCAGGGCCTTCTCGTAGTGGGCCATGGCCTCCGGATATTCCCCCGCATCTTCCATGCAATACCCCCACTGATAATGGACCTCTGCATCGTTACCGCGGGTCTTCGCCAGCTGTTCTATCTTTTTCAGTGCCTCCTTGGTCTGGCCTGCCTTCCTCTGTACGCCCACCACCTCTAACTCTAAATCAATCTCTTCTGCGTCTTCCTTCCTGGCCTTCTCAAGTAGCTCCAGGGCCTTTTCGTAGTCTCCCCGTTCCTCATAACACTTCCCGAGGTAGTAACAAGCGACCTTACGGGTCTTCACCTCTTCCAGGGCCTCTATGGCCTCCTTTGCCCGGCCCATAGTCCAGAGGGCCATACCTAACTTGAGACAGTCCTCTTTCACCTTTGCCGGGTCTTTCCCCCTTTTGATGGCCAGGGCAAGGCTTGCGGCCTCTTTCTCCATAGCCTCCCTTTCTTCGTTGGAAGAGCACACCTTCTTCCTTAGCTGCCTCACGGCCTCCCTGGGTACGCCTTCCTGTTCCAGGATATCAATACCTACCTCGGTAACCATTTTGCTTACGCATCCTTTCCATAAACCACAATCACGGAAGCACCTTAGATACTTCTTGCTAAGAACGAAATTTTAGCAAAAAGCCCCCAAAATGCAACTGAAATCTACGGGGCAATTGGTGAATTCGGAGTTTGGATTTCGGAATGTGGAATTCAGCAAATGCAGAATGCGGAATTAAAAGACTTTAAAATCTTCATTGACATTCTGCAATCCGCACTCTGCAATCGGCGCCTGCCCCCTGCTGACTACTGTTTGTTAATTACTTCGTGTGTCTTTCAAAATCCTCTACCTTCTCTGTCTCTCCCACAATAACCAGGCAATCACCTTCCCCCAGGACATAATCGGCAGTAGGGAGTACCATCCGCTCCCGTTCCACGGGATGGTCGTTCACCTGGACCACCTCCGTCTTTTTTATTATTACCACATTGATACCGAACCTGGACTTAAGGTCCAGTTCCCTGAGGGACTTCCTGATGAGTCTCTCCCCAGCCCTCACCTCGGCGAGGCAGTAGTCCTCCCCTACCTCCACATATTCCCTTAGCCCGGGGACCATGATACCCTTGGCCACCCGTATGCCTATGTCTTTTTCGGGAAAGACCACCCTGGTCGCACCCACCGTACTGAGTATATGGGCATGGAGGTCGCTGGTAGCTCTGGCAATAATCTCCTTTACCCCCATCTTGCTCAGGATGGCCGTGTTCATTACACTCGGCTCGAGGGCGCCCACGGCCACCACCGCCACGTCCGCATCCCCTACCCCACAGGCCCTGAGGGACTCTTCATCCTCCCTGTCTAGTTGAATGGCATGGGTGGCAATATCCTTTATCTTCTCCACCTCCTCCTTGTCCACATCTATAGCGATAACTTCTGCCCCTTCTTCAACCAGGGTCTTCACCAGGGCTTGTCCGAATCTGCCCAGTCCTAGTACAGCCACCACCCTTGCCATGTATCCAGACCTCCTTCTTTCGGGGTTAGGGAAGAATTGCAAATCGGGAATTTAAAATTTGAGACCTCTGCAAAAGTAGCAACCGAAATCTCCTCCCCCTTGAGGGGGGAGGGTAGGGTGGGGGTGGATATCACCCTCCCCCTTCCCCCTCCCCTCAAGGGAGGGGGAAACTAAAGCCCATACAAACTTTTTCAGAGGTCTAAATTTACAATCTGCATTTTACAATTTCCAATCCCGTACATTCTTAGTCCCAGGCCCCTGACTCATCCTACCGCTACGTGTTCCTCGGGGTACCTGATTCCTGGCGCGACCGCCTCTTTGCCCACCATCAAGGCCAGGGTGAGGGGGCCTATCCTGCCAATAAACATAGTTATCATAATTACCAGCTTCCCCGCAAGGCTCAGATGAGGGGTAATCCCCCGGCTGAGTCCCACTGTATCAAAGGCGGAGAAGACTTCAAAGACCGTATCCTCAAAGGAGAACGGTTCTATGCTTAAAAGGATAAGGGCGGCTATCAACACCACCAATATACCCCACACTGCTACCACCACAGACTTGGCAATCACCTCTCTTGCTATGGTCCTGCCGAAGCACTCCACCTCCTCCTTCCCCCGGCAGAAGGCGCCCAGGGCCGTCATAAGCACTGCCAGGGTAGTAGTCTTTATACCCCCAGCCGTAGAGCCTGGTGAACCCCCAACGAACATAAGAAACATCAAGAGCATGAGGCCCGGCCCGGACACCGTAGCGATGTCCACGGTGCTAAAACCTGCAGTCCTGGGCACCACCGCGTGAAAATAAGAGGCCATGACCTGCTCCTGCCAGGGCAGACCATTCAAGGAATGCCCCCTCTCAAAGAGGTAAAATAACCCAAACCCCAGACCGATAAGCACCACGCTGGCAATAAGACTCAACTTGGTATGAAGGGATACCCTCTTTGCTGCCCCCTCCTCCCGGAAAAGGGAGAGAAAGACCTGCCAGAGGTTATAGATAATAGGCACGCCCAACCCCCCAAGGATTACCAGGGAAGTAATAGTCACGGTAATGAGTACACTGCCGCGGAAGGCATGGAGGTTGTCATTAAAGGTGGAAAAGCCTGCATTACAGAAGGCAGAGACCGCATGAAAGGCCGCATTAAAAAGGGCCTCTCCCGTACCCTGTGAGGTCCTGAGGAAGAAAGAGAGCATTACAAAAAAACCTATGGCCTCCACCGCAAAGGTGAAGGCCACCATGAATAGGAGGAGCCTTCTGATGGCCCCCCTGTGTTCCACCCCCAGAAACTCTACCACTACTGACTGCTGGGTAATGGTCAACCGCCTCCTCAAGGCCACCCTGAAGAGGGTAGCCCAGGTCATTATCCCCAGTCCTCCCGCCTGTATGAGAAAAAGGACCACCGTCTGCCCGTAGCGGGATAGATACTCAGGGTCGCAGACCGTTAACCCCGTCACACAGGTGGCAGAGGTTGCGATAAAAAGGGCGTCAATAAAGGGCAGTTCTCTCCGGTCTACGGTGGCCTGGGGCAGACTCAAGAACCCCGCCCCGATAAATATGGCCAGGATAAAGCTCACACTTATGGAGACCCCCGGCCTGCTAACAAGCCCTTGAAAAAATACGCCTCCACCAGCCACCTTCTATTTTACCCTCCAAAAGCCGTAGGGGCACGGTATACCGTGCCCCTATTTTCCGAGTAGGATAACAAGAAGTCCCCCACAAATCAATAACCCCCCGCCAGTAGGGGCGACTGGCCGGTCGCCACTACTGCACTGCGGCCGTCGCCTCTGCCATATCCACAATGGGTATGGTGGGGGCTCCATCCCCCAGGAGTTCCACCGCCAGCCACTGCGGGGCACTCCTGTAGCGGAGCACGGCCTTTATCTTCAGTGGTAGTTTGACGTCTGGAGGGAGCAGGAAGGCATACTTCTCCACCCTCTGCCCCTTTGGAGGGACCCGGTAATCAGAGATGATGTGGGTGGCCTCCCATATCTTATACGTGGGCTGTCCCTTCTCGTTACCAAAGATGGTGTGATATATGACGGCATCCTCCTCCAGATGGCCCTTCTCATCCACCGTACCAGAGCGATAGACCTCCTTACCATCGGCGTCCACCGCCACCACGTCCAGCCACATCTGACGCACCTCTGTAAGCCCCGTGGGGATGTAGTGCCCCGCACCTACGTTCTCTACCATTACCCTGAACCTGAGCAACTCCCCTGGTTTTATGGAGGTGGGCGTTATCAGCTCCACCCTGGCGGCATTTTTTAGCCTGTCCTCCGCCATCTTCTGCCTCTCTGGCTCCTGGAGGGCGGGACCGAGGATAAGGCTGGTACCGCCCACGAAATAATGGGTCCAGATGTGGGGCCTCTCTATGCCCCCTACCTCCTTCCTTGCGGCAAAGCCCGGATTATCTGGCCTCTCGGTTGAACCTGTGGAGGGCACACCTGGCCTCTGCCTCATGTGGCAGTCCTGACAATGGGTCGTGGTGGCAGGGTTACCCGTATTGTAGGGTCCCAGACGCCACTCCGTATAGGTCTGTTCTACTGCTAATCTGCTCCCGGCGTGAGATACGTCATGACAGGAGCCGCAGAATTCCGAACGGGTGTGGAGTTCAGAATACTCCGTCTTATGGGCGGTCATGGGGCAGTCCTTAAAGGGGCCCCGTTTGGTGCCGAAGTCCATCTTTGTGGCATCTCCGGGGTCTAAAATAAAAGGGGCGTTGCCTATGCCCGTGGTAGCCTTTATTGAGTGGCAGAAATCACAGAAGATATTCTCCTTACTGGCCTCACTGCCTGGCATGGAGGGCGTGGCCTTCCATTCCCCGGTGGTGAAACTCACAGGGGTATGACAGCGGACACAGGTATCCATGACGGCCCTTTGCTGTTCTCCCTGGGCCTCCTGGAGACCCTTCTGGTAGAGGGCCCTGGGGAGGGGGTCATACCACGCATAGGCGTGCGTGGAGCCTTTCCATTGCTGAAAGATATCCGTATGACATGCCCCACATATAATCGGGGGGAAGAACCGGCCCTCCGGCATCTCCCCACGACCCGTAATCGGGGC
>MHYW01000067.1:753-1953 GCA_001828545.1 Planctomycetes bacterium RIFCSPHIGHO2_12_FULL_52_36 | reverse complement strand
GCCTCAATGATATTGGCCGGCCGGTCCCTCTGGGGCAATTGCCAGCTGGGCGCCCACTCCTGGGCGATGGCGCCCGGGTCGTTTTGGGTCTGGAGACACAAAACCAGTAGACAGCAGACAATAAACAGTAGACAGGGAAAGCGCATCAATCTCATTTTATCTGCCCGTACCTTCCTTTATTACACCTTTATTACACTATTGCACTTATGACATGTCTAATTTGGACGGTGAAGCCGTCAACCCCTTTCGGGGTAACCCCTATTACAATATGTTAAAGGAACTGCCGAAATTTGCAACCGCCAAAGTCAATGGCCAGGGATTAGAGAAAAGGTTGCCGATTCCCCTGATTCTGACTTTTTGATTTGACCTGATAACCTGAGAGGCTATAATAGATTTTTAATTTCGCAATTCCTTTCAAAAATGATAGAAAGACGACGTACCCGGCCAGTCAGCGTGGGTGGCGGGGCCACTCCCGATAAAAACTGTGTGCAGATAGGTGGCGATGCCCCTGTCTCCATACAGTCCATGACCAAGACCCACACGGAGGATATAGAGGATACCTCAGCCCAGATAAAAGAGCTGGAGGAGATGGGCTGTGAGATTATCCGTGTGGCAGTACCCACGCCCAAGGCCGCCCGCTGTCTGGGGGATATAAAGCGGCGGACGCGCATCCCCGTAGTGGCAGACATCCACTTCAGCCCTCAACTCGCCCTGGAGGCCATAGCCCAGGGGGTAGACAAGATACGCATCAACCCGGGCAACATGAAGGACAAGGCTAAGGTAGAAGAGGTGGTCCGGGCCGCCAAAAATAAGGGCATACCGATACGGATAGGGGTTAATTCCGGCTCCGTCAAGTCCCCCGGCCAGGAAGAGGAGCCGCTGGCCAAACTTATGGTAGAGACCATCCTCCGCTACTGCGAGCACTTTGAGTCCCTGGGCTTCAGGGACATCGTCCTCTCCCTGAAGGCCTCCGACGTCCCTACCACCATGGCGGCCTACAGAGAGGTCGCCGGGCAATGCGATTACCCCCTTCATCTGGGAGTTACGGCGGCGGGGCCCGCCTCCAGCTCCATAATAAAATCTGCCATAGGCATAGGCGGCCTCCTGTCTGAGGGTATCGGCGATACCCTCCGGGTCAGCATAACCGGCCGTCCCCATGAGGAGATAAAGGCAGGGCTGGACATCCTCCAGGCCCTGGGT
>MHYW01000067.1:0-669 GCA_001828545.1 Planctomycetes bacterium RIFCSPHIGHO2_12_FULL_52_36 | reverse complement strand
GTGAAGGCCAAGCTCCCCCCTGAGAAAAAGGCCCTCCAGATAGCCATCATGGGCTGTGCCGTCAATGGCCCCGGGGAGGCCCAGGAATGTGACATCGGGATAGCCGGAGGCCACGGCTTCGGACTCCTCTTCAAGAAGGGCGCGCAGGTCAGGAAGATCCCGGAATCAGAGATGGTGAGCCAGCTCCTCCACGAGATAGAGAGTATGTCATGAGCGGCGGCCGTCGTCCTGAGCTGAGCAAAGGAACCGCAGGCACCAAGAGGATAGCCATCCTTGGCTCTACAGGCTCTATCGGGAGGAACGCCCTGGAGGTAGTCCGCTCCCTGGGCAGGGACTACCGGGTCACGGCCCTCTCCACCCACCAGAACTGGGAACTGCTTGCCCAACAGGTGGCGGACTTCCACCCCAGCAGGGTGGCCATCGTGGATAAAGAATCCTACCGTCTCCTGAAGAAAAAAATCTCAACGAACTCGGTAGAAATACTTGCGGGGGAAGACTCCCTGGAGGAGTTGGCCTCTGGGGAGGACGTAGACTTCGTACTATCTGCCATAGTCGGGGCGGCCGCCCTCCCCGCTCCCCTGGCCGCCATAAGACAAAAGAAATCTCTCGCCCTGGCCAACAAGGAGGCCCTGGTGGTTGCCGGCGAAATTGTGACCAGCCTGGCCAGTA
>MHYW01000066.1 GCA_001828545.1 Planctomycetes bacterium RIFCSPHIGHO2_12_FULL_52_36 | reverse complement strand
TGGCCAGGGATAACCAATGAGGAGTTCCATGGCGTCCTGGGAGATGCCACGGATGTCTTTCTTTACCTTTTCCCTGGCCTCTTTAAGGAAGTGTTCTACCAGTAAGGGGATATCACCCTCCCGTTCTCTGAGGGGGGGGAGATATACGGGTACCACGTTCAGCCTGAAGAAGAGGTCTTCCCTAAAGGTCTTTTCCTCTACGGCCTTTGGGAGGTTCTTGTTTGTGGCGGCTATGACCCTGACGTCCACCTTGATGGTCTTGGTCCCCCCTACCCTTTCAAACTCCTTCTCTTGTAGTACCCTGAGTATCTTGGCCTGGGTAGGTAGGGTCATGTCTCCTATCTCGTCCAGGAAGATAGTCCCTTCATTAGCTAACGCAAACTTGCCTGCCTTCTGGGCTACGGCCCCGGTGAAAGAACCTTTTTCGTGTCCGAAGAGTTCACTCTCCAGTAACCCCTCCGGGATGGCTACGCAGTTGAGTTTTACGAAGGGTTTGTCCCTCCTGGGGCTGTGGGTGTGTATGGCCTGGGCAATGAGTTCTTTGCCGGTGCCGCTTTCGCCATAAATAATTACGGAGGAATCAGTGCCTGCCACCTTTTTTACAAGGGCAAAGACCTCCTCCATGGGCCCACTGGTCCCAACGATGTTTTCAAACTCATATTTTTTCTTGAGGCTTTCCTCTAATTTGTCTACCTCTAGCTGAAGCTGTCTCTTTTCCAGGGCGCGGCGGAGGATTATAAGAAATTCTTCCAGCTTGATGGGCTTGACAAAGAAATCGTAGGCCCCTTCCTGGACGGCCTGGATGGCAAGTTCCTTGGAGCCGTGGGCGGTCATAATTATTATGGGGATAGCGAGGTCTAGTTCTTTCAGCTTCCTTATGGCCTCAATGCCGCTCATCCCAGGAAGCCTTACGTCCATGAGTACAAGACTATAATCCTCCTTTCTAACCTTGGTGAGGGCCTGCTCGGCACTGGTGGCAGAATCCACCTCATAGTTCTTCTTCCGCAGCACCTCTCCCAGGAAGAACTGTATTCCCTCGTCATCGTCTACTACAAGTATTTTTTCTTTCATGGTCAGGTTACTGGTCATGCCAGAGGTATATCCGCATCATGACAGACACGTTGGCAGTTCTACTACAAAGGTTGTCCCTTTCTCCCTGTCACTATCTACACTTATTTGTCCCCCATGGGAGGAGATAATACGGTGGGTGATGGGAAGCCCTAGCCCCGTACCGTGTGCCTTAGTGGTATAAAAGGGGAGGAAGATACGATCCGTCTCCTCTGGGGGGATGAAAGAACCTGTATTGTGAAACCTCAGCAAGACCTTCCCGGATGCCTTGCCCCTGGAGGTGAAACCATCTCCATGGGAACTGGTTATGGTTACCCTGCCGCCCTCAGGGGCTGCTTCAAAGGCATTGAGGATTAGGTTCTCAAAGGCCCTGGTAAGCTTTTCTGGCCTGGCCAGGACAGGAGGAAGGTTGTTAGTTAATCTCTCCACCACCTCTAATTTCCGGTCTGGGAAACGGTATTTGATGGAAGAGAGGGCCTCCTTGAGGAGGGGGTTAACGTCCTGGGGTGTGGGATATGTGGCCTCTATGTGGGCAAACTCTAGCACCTCTCCCACCAGGGTGTTCATCCTGTCTACTTCTTTTATTACTTTCTCGGCATAGACCCCGTGGGGGTCAGCAGTGGCCGTCTCTTCTTTTATCAGTTCCATTAGCCCTCGGATGGAGGCCAGGGGGTTTCTAATCTCATGGGCAATCCCTGCCGCCATCGTGCCAAGCCCTGCCATCTGGTCGGCCTGTCTCAACCACTGCTTTATCAGTTCCATCTCAGAAGGGTCCTGAAAGGTTATCATTACCCCAGGGGGCTCCCCATACTTGCCTTCCCTTGGGACGATCCTGCCCTTAAAAAGTAGTGGTCCCTTTCCGCCCGATACTATTGCATCAGGGGACATGGTTGGTAGCTCTACATCCTCAAAGATATGGGTGCGGCCTTCCTTAAGGGCGTTTCCTAATAGGTTCAAGAATATCCTGTACTTCTTAGTGTCAGGGAAGAATTCCATGAAGGGCTTGCCTACCACGTCTTTAGAATTGATACCAAGGGCCCTCTCTGCTACTTTGTTGACTTGTAGGATTTTGCCCTCTCCGTCAAGGGTTATAACCCCTTCGGACAATACGTCTAGACGCTTACCCTCTTTTATACTCTCCAGGTAATCAAAGACGTCCTCCAGGGTGCGGCTCAGGAGGTCAAGTTCGTTTGACGGTACTGGCCCCGCCATCTGGGTCATAGTTGCCCCTCCTGGGACCAGGGTTTCCGCCCTGGAGCTTAGTTTCTTCAGGGGCGTGGTAATGGTGTGGGCAATTGTTGCCCCCGACGTGGCAGCCAGCCCGGTCATAATTAATATAGCCAGTAATATCCAGAAATCACCCTCTGTGCCCAGGGGGGTGGGGCGACTGGTGTCTAAAAAGAAGTACTCGCTAAGGTTAAAGCTCAGGTATCCAGAGGCCAGGGTAAAAAAGCTAAAAGAAAGGGGAAGGACAACCATCAGCCTCAGGCGTACCTTTTTTGAGGTCTTTTCCTGGGTTACTTGAGGTTCTTTTTTTGTTACATTGGCCATTATGCCTCCCTCCTCCATGGCTTATTTACACTGGGTTCGTTCACCATAGGCAAATTAGCCTCAAGCACGACTGGTGCCATTAAGAAAGAAACCACCTTGTGTCCGAGTTTATCTTTTAAGAGCGGTTGTTACTTTACTAAGGACATTATGCCCAGTGGCTCTCCTTAAGTCAAGACGGCAGTAATCAAGTAAGTTTTCAAGAGTTGGAGGGAATTCCGGGATAGCTTTTTGAGAAAGACCTTGGTAAGGGGGCAAAGCCTCCTTACATTCAATCGTATGGGCGTTCAATCCGCCTAAGCCTGCCCTGAGCGAAGCCGAAGGGACGGACGCCCATACTACAAAGTGTAACCCGTGTCCGCATGCTCTACATTCTACTTTGAAAGGCGTGCTTGCAAAAAGGGTTGGTAAGTGGTAAAAATAAAAATTGGTCAGTTGCCCGCCTTAGGCGGGTCAGCAATTGGAAGACCAAAGACTGATAACTGAAGACCGACGACTGAAAACTGTCCCAAAAGGAGCCTGGTTACATGCTTGGTTGGTTGAGGATGCAAAAAAAGAGGGTTTTTATAATCATGGTCTTTGCCATGGCGACCTGGGGTATCGGGTACTCGGCCTCCTTTTTAATCCCCAGGAAGCCAATAGGGTTGATCCTGGGCGAGAAGGTGTATCAGGAGGAGTACGGTGATGCCATGGACCGCTGGCACAGGGTCTTCCTCAGGGAGGGGAACCTGCCCATTGGTAAGATAGTCTGGGAACAGATGGTTATGTCCAGACAGGCCGAGAAGATGGGGATTGCCGTAAGCGATGGGGAGATTATGGAAAGGCTGCAAAGCATGGCCTTTCTTACTATGAGTCACAGGGGCGGATTACCACCGCAGTCCCAGTTAATGCAGGCCCTCTGTCAGACCTATGGTGTTAACGAAGACCAGCTCTGGAGGACCTTTCGGGAGGCCATCCTCGTAGAAAAGATGAGTACCCTCATTGCCAGTGGGATAAAGATTACCAACGAAGAGGCCTGGCAGAGATACGCAAGGGAGAATGAAGAGGTCAAGGTGCAATACCTGGCCCTGAGGGCTGGCGATTTGGTGGACCATGTGCAAGTAAGCCCGGAGGAGATTGGCTCTTTCTATAACGCCCACAAGGATAACCTGCCTAACCCTGCACGGGGCGAACCAGGGTATAAGGAGACTGAGAAGGTAAAGATTGAGTATATTATGGCCCGGTACCGGGACTTGGAGGAGCGGGTCTCTGTGTCCGAGGAGGAGGTAAAATCTTACTACGAAGATAATAAGGAAAGACGTTATAAGGCACAAAAACCAGAGAAGGCCAAAGAAGAAGGGAAGGAACAACCTCCTGCTTATAAGTCCCTGGAAGAGGTACAGGGGGAGATAAAGGATTCTCTCAAGAGGGAGAAGTCAAAGGAACTGGTCAACAAACTTATCAGCCAGGCAGACGAGGAGATTTATGAGAGTCTGGGGAAGGCGGAACGTCTAAATTTCTCCACCATAGCCCAGAAGTTGGGCCTTTTCTACAAAGAGACCGATTACTTTGGCAGGGAGGAGTCCGAGAAGGTTATAAGAGAGGCAGAAGACCTGGCCAAGCAGGCCTTTGAGAGGGAGGCCTTTGACCCCAGTCCCCCTCAGGACGCACCAGTCGGGAAGTATGTATTCCAGGTGGTCTCCAGGAAGGAGGCCGCTCCTCCACCCCTGGAAGAGATTAAGGAGAAGGTGGAAAAGGACCTGAGGGAGGAGAAGGCCCTCCAGAGGGCAAAAGAACTTGCAGACGCCGCGGCGGACAGGATAAGGAATAAATCCCTGGAAGAAGGGCTTAAGTTTCTGGAAGAAGAAGGCAAGAAACTGAGAGGAGAAAACAGGGGGCTTATTTACCAGAAGGGAGAGACCGAATTCTTTGCCAGGACAGAGGTGGTGGAAGGCAGGGCCTATCGCTACTTAAAGTCTCTGGATGCCGATGTACCCAACCTGGTGCAGAGGGCCTTCAGTCTCAAGGAGACGGCCTCCGTCCCAGGCGGACCCCCAACAAAGGAGGTAGCCGTAGTAGCTGAGGAGGCCGGGAAAAAGGCCTGCTATATTATATGGCCGGCCGGCCGGAAAGAGGCGGAGAAGAGTAAATTTGATGAGAACAAGGAAAAACTCCTCAGGAGATACCTTACAGAGAAACAACAGACCTTCCTCAAGGAGTGGGTTGATGCCTTAAGGGAGAAAGGCAAGTTGACCAAGGCAAATATGTAGGGGTTAACCGTAGGGGCAGAGGATTAAAAATGCCAAATTTATCAGTAG
The DNA here is from genome assembly GCA_001828545.1 of Planctomycetes bacterium RIFCSPHIGHO2_12_FULL_52_36. Classification (GTDB taxonomy): domain Bacteria; phylum Planctomycetota; class Brocadiia; order Brocadiales; family Bathyanammoxibiaceae; genus 2-12-FULL-52-36. The sequence continues at coordinate 6,790 of MHYW01000066.1, read as the reverse complement.
CCAGCAATCAGCAGGTCAGCAGTCAGCAAGATTGCTGATAGCTGACTACTGGATTTCATTTGAGCTTTGACATTTAGGTCTCGCCCCTGCAAGAATATAGAAAATGGACGTCCTTTATGGCATAAAACCCCTGCCCAATAAACTTCACTGGCCCGTAATCACCGTGGGGGGGTTTGACGGCGTACACCTTGGCCACCAGAAGATTATCCAGGAGACCAGGGATTGGGCGGCCGAGGGGGGAGGTGAGTCCATAGTAATAACCTTTGAGAGACACCCTAAGGGTATATTAAGCGGAAGCCCACTTAGTTTTATTACCTCTCTGGAACATAGATTGGTGTTCTTCCATCGCCTCGGGGTAGACCTTGCCGTAGTCCTTGACTTTAATGAGGTGGCCAGCCTGGGGGCAGAGGATTTTATAAGCCGGTTGATTGTCGGTTGGTTGGGCACAAAGGGGTGGGTAATGGGTTTTAATTTCAGTTTCGGAAAAGATAAGGGCGGAGATTTTTCCCTGGCCTCCAGGCTTTCCCAGCGTTACGGGTTCCAGCTGCGTACCTGTCCCCCCGTAAAGTTTAAAGGAGACATTATTAGCAGTACCCGTATCAGGGAGGCCATCCTGACGGGAGACCTGGAGACTGCGGAGGGGATGTTAGGAAGGTCCGTCTCTATCCTTGGTACGGTAATCAAGGGGAGCGGGAGGGGTAAGGGCCTGGGCTATCCCACGGCAAACCTTGACCTCCATCACGAGATAAAACCCCCTGACGGTGTGTATGCCACATGGGTAACTATAAATGGTAAGGATTACCTCTCCCTTACCAATATTGGCACAAGGCCCACTTTTGAGAGGCCAGGGGGTGAGGCGACCACCGAGGTATACGTTATTGATTTTGACAAAGACCTCTACGGGGAGGTACTGGAGGTTAAATTTATCTACAAGCTCAGAGGCGAGCTAAAATTTACCAGCGCAGAAACCCTGAAGGCCCAGATGGATAAAGACAAAGAGGAACTCCTCAGCCGACTGGGCAAAAAGACCTTGACAAAGGGCGGAGCTACTACTATAATTCTATCGTAAGTTTCTATTCTATGGGCAGATAGCTCAGCTGGTAGAGCACAGGACTGAAAATCCTGGTGTCGGCGGTTCAATCCCGCCTCTGCCCACCAGAGCCTTTAGAGCATCTCAAAAGAGGTTTCTTCACATGAAAATGGAGACCATTCTAGCCCTGATAGGCATATTGACAACGGTAGGCGTTTTAATAGGGTCCCTTAGCTTCATTAGACGAAAAAAGGGATCTGAGGAGATGAAGGAACGGAAGTTTGAAGCTAGCATGAAAAACCTACTTCAGAAAATTACTAAGAAATCTTAAAGCTCCCGGTTTACGCATGGATGCAGAGATAATCAAAGCAATCGGCGTTTTAGGCCCAACGGCCAGGGCAGTAATAGTTGTATATTTATTCATCGGGTATCTTCGTGATAGGGATACACACCTAACACAAGCTCTGGGTGAGCTAAAAGAAGCAGTGGAGAAGTTAGCCGACAAGACCAAGAATAGAAATCAATAATAAAATGTAACCTATGACACTATCTTCCCAACTCACTATCCAAGAACTCCAGGCCAAGGCCAAAGAGATACGCCGCCACATTATCCGCATGCTGGCCAAGGCTGGTTCTGGTCACCCAGGGGGGTCTCTCTCCGCCACAGACCTCCTTGTGGCCCTCTATTATGGGAAACTCAGACACGACCCCAAAAACCCCAAATGGACTGAGAGGGACAGGTTCGTCCTCTCCAAGGGGCACAGTTGTCCGGCCCTTTATGCCATCCTGGCTGAGATGGGCTACTTCCCCATAAGCGAGCTGGACACACTACGTCAGCTCGGGAGCCGCCTCCAGGGTCATCCTGACATGAAGCGGACCCCGGGGATAGAGATATCCAGTGGTTCTCTGGGCCAGGGTCTCTCGGCAGGCGCAGGCATGGCTATGGCCGCTAGAATAGATAGCCTGGACTACAGGGTTTACGTCATGCTGGGAGATGGCGAGGTAGAAGAGGGCCAGGTCTGGGAGGCAGCTATGGCCGCAGGACATTACAAACTGGATAACCTGTGCGCCATACTGGACAATAACGGCCTCCAGATAGACGGCCCCATCCACGACGTCATGTCCCCACTCCCCCTCCTTGAGAAGTGGGATGCCTTCGGGTGGCATGTAATACATATTGACGGGCACAACATGGCCCAAATACTGGGGGCCTACGACCGGGCCGAGGCCATAAAAGGTAAGCCTACCATAATTATTGCCAAGACCGTAAAGGGTAAAGGGGTCTCTTTCATGGAGAATCAGGTGGACTGGCACGGCAAGGCCCCCACCCCCGAACAGGCAGAAAAGGCCCTGGCAGAACTGGTATAGTAGCCGCAGGCTTTAGCCTGCGGAAACTCAGGAAGATAATACGATGACAGTAACTACTCCAAAACAACAGCAACAACCAGTTAAAAAAGAGGCCACCCGGGATGCCTATGGACAGACCCTCCTGGAACTGGGCGAGACAAACAAGAACATAGTAGTACTTGACGCAGACCTTGCCAAATCCACTACTACCCTGAAATTTGGCAAGAAGTTCCCTGAACGCTTCTTTGACATGGGTATTGCCGAGGCAAATATGATGAATACGGCGGCAGGGCTGGCGACCTGTGGCAAGATACCCTTTGTCAGCACCTTCTGTATCTTTGCCACCGGGAGGGCCTGGGAACAGGTGAGGAACACCATATGCTACAGCGGCCTCAACGTAAAGATAGCGGCCACTCACGGAGGAGTGGCGGTAGGGGCAGACGGTTCCTCACATCAATGTATAGAAGACTTTGCCCTCATGTCCTCCATCCCCACCATGACGGTAATAGAACCTTGCGACTCTATTGAGACCAGGAAGGCCATAAAGGCAGTGGTAGACCACCAGGGGCCTGTTTACATTAGATTGGGCAGGTCCCCCTCTCCTGTGATTACCGAGGAGAGGACCCCGTTTGAGATAGGAAAGGCCAACGTCCTCAGGGAAGGCAAGGACGTGACCATAGCGGCATGTGGTATCATGGTACCTAATGCCCTGAAGGCCGCAGAGGACTTATCCGCACGGGGGATAGAGGCCACCGTAATCAATTTCCATACCATTAAACCCTTAGACCGAAAGACCCTGGTAATGTGCGCCAAGAGGACCGGTGCAGTGGTAACCGCAGAACAGCACGTCCTTGAGGGAGGGTTAGGCGCCGCTGTGGCCCTCGCCCTGGCCAGGGAATACCCGGTGCCTATGGAGGCAGTAGGTATTGATAACCGTTTCGGTCAGTCGGGAGACCCGGAACTCCTCTTTAAGGAGTACCACCTGACCCCAGACGACATCCTCCAGGCCGCCCTCAGGGCCTATGGTAGAAAGTAAAAGTTTATGAAGCTAAACGTACATGCTCTCATAGTAGCCCTCTTATTCCTCATCCCCTCCCCTTGTCTTGCGGAAGAAGTGGCACCCGCCCCAGGCCCTGAACCTAGTATGGTTCAGGGAGGCGGACCCCCACCTCTATCATCGTACGACGAGTATTACAAGAATTACGAGGAGTTCGTAAGGGTAGTAAAACTCATCCAGGAGAAATACGTAAAGGACATAAAACTCCCGGAACTCTTTCAGGGGGCTTACAGGGGCATGCTGGAGGGGTTAGACCCTTACAGCCAATTCTTTGGCCCTGAGGAACTGGAAGAACTGAAGGTAGAGACAGAGGGGAAGTTCGGGGGACTGGGCATTGAGGTTATCGTCCGGGACGGTGTCCTCTACGTCATCAGCCCTATCCTGGACAGTCCTGCCTTTAGGGCTGGGGTAATGGTGGGGGACAGGATAATAAAGATTGAAGGGACGTCTACTGAGAACATGAGTCTCAGAGATGCCGTCAGGCGTCTCAGGGGAGAACCTAACACAGGTGTAACCATCACTGTAGTCCACCAGGGAGAGGCACAACCGACAGATATTGTCATCGTCCGGGACATTATCCAGGTCCACTGCATACGGGGTGCCAGGATACTGGACGAGGAGGCAAAGATAGGCTACATGGCCCTTATTAGCTTTCAGGATAATACCCTGGAGGAGATGGACAAGGCCCTTAACGAACTTATGGGTAAAGGGATGAAGGCCCTTATCCTTGACCTACGCTTCAACCCTGGGGGACTGTTAAACATGGCCGTAGCAGTATCGGATAGATTCCTCTCCCAGGGAGTCATAGTATCCACTAAAGGGAGGGAAGAAGAACAAAATCAGGTCTACTTAGCTACAGAAGGTGATACCTATTCCGACCTCCCCCTTGTAATCCTGGTAAATACTGGAAGCGCCAGCGCGGCAGAGATAGTGGCCGGTGCAATACAGGACTACAAACGCGGACTCATTGTGGGCACCAAGACCTTTGGAAAAGGCTCAGTCCAGAGCCTCATCGGGGTGGAAGAGGAGCATTGTGCCTTGAAGCTCACCACCGCCTTGTACTACACCCCCTCAGGTAAATCCATTGACCACATCGGTATAGAGCCGGACGTAAAGGTGGAACTAACCCCTGCCGAGACCAAGGCGCTCCACGAGTACCTTAGCAAGGTGAACATTACCAGTCAAACTGGAGAACAATTACCCCAGGAGGATACATTTGTAGACCTCCAACTCCATCGGGCCATTGAAATTATAAAAGAGGGAAAATTTTCTTTGTATCTCCTTAGCTCTGTAGAGGCAACTAATGAATCGCCCCTGCTAAAAAATGTTAATCCTGGGCATTGAGACCTCTTGCGACGAGACTTCTGTCGCAGTAGTAGAGGATGGACTCTCCATCCGCTCCAACCTGGTCAGCACCCAGGAGAGACTCCATCTAAAGTATGGAGGAGTGGTGCCAGAGATAGCCTGCCGTGCCCACCTGGAGTCCCTACTCCCTATCCTGGATGAGGCCATGAAGACCGCGGGGATAACCCTGAACGACCTGGACGCAGTAGCAGTAACCACCACCCCCGGCCTCATTGGGGCACTCCTCATAGGGGTAACTGCGGCCAAGGCACTAGCCTGGACACTCAAGATACCTTTAATAGCGGTGCACCACCTCCACGCCCACATCTTTGCGGCTAAACTAGAACATGGCAAGGTTATGGAATTCCCCTGTCTCAGTCTGGTGGTCTCGGGGGGGCACACCAGCCTCTTCCTGAGCAGTAAAGAGACCCGGCACGAACTACTGGGGGCCACCCTTGACGATGCCGCAGGAGAGGCCTTTGATAAGGTGGCCAAGCTGCTCGGCCTGGGCTATCCAGGTGGCCCGGCCATTGACAGTATTGCCAGAGAAGGAGACCCCGCGCGTGTACCCTTCCCCCGCTCTTACCTGGAGCCTGGCTCTCTGGACTTCAGCTTCAGCGGACTAAAGACCGCCGTGCTCTACCATTACCAGGGCCTTGTAGGGGCACGGCATGCCGTGCCCCTACCACTAAAAGAACTGGCTGACCTTGCGGCCAGCTTCCAGGAGGCCGTGGTGGACGTCCTAGTTGAAAAGACCCTCCTGGCCCTGAGAAAATACCCAGTAAAGGGGGTGGCCCTCGGAGGGGGTGTAGCCTCTAACTCCAGACTGAGGAAAAGACTCTCACTGGCCCTGGAAGGACGTCATATCAGACCGTACTTCCCTCCTCCCGCACTCTGCACAGACAATGCCGCCATCGTGGCGGGCCTGGCCTACTATAAATATTTGGAGGGAGAGCTTGCCTCCCTGGAGGTGGAGGCGGCGGCATAGAACTGAAGAAGTCAGGAGTCAGAAGTCAGAAGACAGAAAAAAAGACGGAAATAGTTGATAATGAAATTAGCTAAGTCTTTCAAGGACTTATTAGTCTGGCAAAAGGCTCATACCCTGGTTTTAGGCGTATATAAATATACCGGTTCATTCCCTGAAAGCGAGAAATTTGTATTGGTCAATCAAATGCGGCGGTCAGCAATCTCCATTCCAGCCAATATTGCCGAAGGCTTTAAGAAAAGGACTAAAAGAGATAAACTCAACTTTTTTAATATTGCCCAAGGCTCTTTAGAGGAACTAAAGTATTTTATCCTACTAGCTCATGACTTGGGTTACATGGGGAAAGATGAACTCAATCACTTGGCAGAAGAGGTATCACGCTTGTTAGAGGCTTACTCAAAAGCCATTCTGAATTCTAACTCCTGACTCCTGAATTCTGAATTCTGACTTCTATCTTCTTGAGGGTTCGGGTAATGGACATAGGTGATTTGAAGGACTTATTGAGCAGGGTCAGAAAGGGGAAGGTCTCCCTTGAGGAGGCCCTCCGTCATCTCAAGGACCTCCCCTACAAGGACATAGGCTTTGCCAGGGTGGATAGCCACAGGGCCCTGCGATGTGGGTTCCCTGAGGTCATCTTCTGCCAGGGGAAGACCCCCCAACAGGTAGTGGCGATAGCCAGGCAGATTATTAAAGGTAAGGGTGACCTCCTTGCCACCAGGGCCGACGAGAAGATTTATCAGGCCGTGTTAAAGGAGTTCCCAGAAGCAAAATACCATGAGTCGGCCAGGGCCATTACCATTAAGAGGTCTACCAGACGCCCCACGAAAGGACTTATCCTTGTAGTTACTGCTGGCACCTCCGACATACCCGTGGCAGAGGAGGCCAGGGTTGCCGCAGAACTAATGGGGAACAGGGTAGAGGCATTGTACGATGTGGGAGTGGCAGGGATTCACAGACTGCTTGGCCACCGAGGACTTCTAACCCAGGCCAGGGTCATCGTGGTAGTGGCCGGGATGGAGGGTGCCCT
>MHYW01000065.1:6320-10746 GCA_001828545.1 Planctomycetes bacterium RIFCSPHIGHO2_12_FULL_52_36 | reverse complement strand
TATCTTTGGTAATGCCCTCGGCCTTGTCAGCCTCTACAGGAAAGGTCTTTATGAGCTGGCCTTTTCTGGTAAATTCCAGGAGGATATTTTCGTGGCTCAACACCAAGAGCCTGTCGGTAGTAGCATCATAATAAAGGTCCGAGACGTCGCTCACCTCAATGACCTCAAAGGAGTTTACAACATTGCCATCCTCCTTAAGTTCCATTACCTGCGTTGGGTTCTTTTCATTGGCCACAAAAATACTCTTACTCCTGGGGTCGTAGGCTACGCCCTCTACACCGTGATTTAAGTCCCGGTAGCCCCATTTTATGGGCACTTTGATGGTCCTGAGGGTCTTGCCTGCCCTATCTATCTCCACCACCTCCCGCTTCCTCTCCTCTGCCAGTAGGAAGGTGTCGGTATCAGCCCTGTAAGCAATGCCCTCCAGGTCATTAGAGGCCTTTAAGGGCATCTTCTTTAAGACCTTCCCCTTTTTGTCTATCTCAAATAAACCGCCCCCGCCACCCATCAACTTCTCGGCTAAACCGCTCCCGTGGTCCCGTACCGTCCAGAGGGAATCGTGGACGGGGTCGTAGGTAAGCCCGGAGGGGTCTTTAACGGCCACATGAAACGTCCCTGAGAGCTTGTACTCTGCCCCCTGTACAGAAGAGTTCAGAAAAACAAGAACCGCAAGTACTAGAGTTAGCAAGTGCATTAAGTCTCCTCTCCTAATGTAGCCGCAACCTTTAGGTTGCGTTATCCCTCGCAGGCTGAAGCCTGCGGCTACAATGGGTCATAAATAGATTTTTCTCCACAAAAGTTTTAGTAGCCGCAACCTTTAGGTTGCGCTATTTATTTACGCAGGCTAAAGTTCGCTCCGCCTCAGGCGGACGAATCCGCCTCAGGCGTGACCTGCGGCTACTGAAGCTTTCCAAGTTTTTCCTCCACACACCCTACCAGGGTACCCTTCTGTACAAGGCTGTAAAGGGTCTCTATATCCTTAGAAAGGACCCTGTCCACCTCCATGTGGGAGACGTGTTGACGTATGAGGTTATAGGCCTCCAGGGTGCCACGGCCGGGTTTGAGGTTAGTAAACAAATCCATCGCCTGGGCTGCGCAGAGGAGTTCTATGGCGATAACGTACTGGGTATTCCTGAGTACCTCCCGGCACTTCCTGGCGGAGATAGTGCCCATACTTACATGGTCCTCCTTGTTGGCCGAGGTGGGGATGGAGTCAACGCAGGCAGGGTGACAGAGGGTCTTGTTCTCTGAGACAAGGGAGGCGGCCGTATATTGGGCCAGCATGAGGCCGGAGTTAAGCCCTGGGTCTTTTATCAGAAAGGCAGGCAGGCCGCTGAGGTAGGGGTTTACCAGCCGTTCCACCCTCCTCTCAGAGATATTGGCCAGCTCTGCCAGGGCCATAGAAAGGAAGTCCATGGCCAGGGCCACCGGTTGTCCGTGAAAGTTCCCGCCAGTGAGTATCTCCCCGCTCTCCGCAAAGAACAAGGGGTTATCAGTGGCAGAGTTCATCTCCGTAGTTGTCACCTTATGGGTGTACCCCAGGGCGTCTCTTGAGGCCCCGTGGACCTGGGGGATGCACCTGATGCTGTAGGCGTCCTGTACCCTGGTGCAGTCCTTATGGGAGGAGATGATGGAGCTATCGGCAGTAAGCCTGCGGAGATTTTCGGCGGTGAGGGCCTGGCCCGGATGGGGCCTGACCGTGTGAATTTTGGGGTTGAGCTGTGTATTGGATCCCATGAGGACCTCCAGGCTCATACCCGCCGCAATGTCAGCGGCCTTCATCAGCTGGACTGCCTCATGCACCACCAGTGCCCCTACGGCCGTCATCACCTGGGTACCGTTTATCAGTGCCAACCCCTCGGCCTCCTCCAACTGGAGGGTGGTCAGACCGGCCCGCCCCATAGCCTCCCTGCCGGAGAGACGTTCACCTTTGTAAAAAGCCTCGCCTTCCCCGATTAATACCAGCCCCATGTGGGCAAGGGGGGCAAGGTCACCGCTTGCACCCACGGAGCCTCTCTGCGGAATGACTGGATAGACGCCCTTGTTAATCATCTCTACCAGCAACTGCAGTGTCTCAGGTCTCACCCCAGAGTAACCCTTGGCCAGGCCATGGGCCCTCAAGGCCATTATGGCCCTGGTGGTCTCCTGGTCAAAGTGTGCACCCACCCCTGCCGAATGGCTCAACAGGATGTTCCTCTGGAGGTCTTTGGCCTGTTCTTTGGACAGGACTACCGTACTCAGGGCACCAAAGCCGGTGGTTACGCCGTAGATGACCTTTTGCCCGGAGACGGCCTCCTGTACGAGGTGTCTGGCCTTGTTGAGTTTATCAAAGACAGACGGAGAGAGTCTGACCTCCAGTCCACCTGGGGCGGATTGGGCTATGGACGCCAGGGTCTCAACCGTTAGAAACTTCCCGTCTAGAAGTACCAATTTTTACCTCAATCCATGAGATGCAGTAGGCAGTATTAAAAATGCCAAATTTCAAAGCCCAAAGTTCAAATGAAATCCAAATGTCAAAATCCAAATCCACCTTAGTCCCCCGTTACTAAAGGGGGACAGAGGGGGATTAATCATTTGAACTTTGACATTCATTTGGCATTTGAGCTTTGATATTAGGTTCCTGCCTACTACTTACTCCCTACTGCTTACTGCCGCCGAACTGGCTATCTCCTTCAAGGCCAGGGCCACCTGGGCTATGTCATCTCCCGTGTTAAAGAAGCCGGGGCTTATCCGCACCGTGCCTTGCGGGAATGAACCTATTTCCCTATGAGTGCCAGGTGCACAGTGTAACCCGGAGCGGACTGCGATGCCAAAGGACTCATCCAGTATCGTCCCCACTACCTGGGGTTCCATGCCCTTTATGTTCAGGGAGAGGATAGGACTACGGTTCTCTGTGTCTGATGGGCCATATAGGGTAAATCTCTTATCGTCTCCCAGGGCGTGCAGTAACTGGCTGAGAAGGACCTGACCGTGCCTCCTGATTTTATCCGTACCCGTGCGGGATACAAACTCTACCCCTGCCTTCAGGCCCGCCAGTCCTACAAAGTTAGGTGTCCCCCCCTCCAGACGGAAGGGCATATCTTCGGGTTGCACGGGGTTCTGGGAATCCACCCCGGTCCCCCCCTCCCTCCATGGCCTTAGCTCCACCCTCCCTCCTACGTACAGCCCTCCCGTGCCAGGAGGGCCGAACAGGGACTTGTGACCGGTGAAGGCCAGGAGGTCTATGCACTGTTCTTCTACGTTTACGGGCCATAGCCCGGCCGACTGGGCGGCATCTACCAGGAACAGGAGGTCTTTCTCCCTGGCCAGCCGTCCAACGTCTCCAATGGGTTGTACCGTCCCCAGGACGTTAGAGGCGTGCACCAGGGCAACGAGTCGGGTCTTTGGGGTTATAGCCCTTTTTATGTCGCCAGGGTCCAAGAAGCCCTGTGGAGAGGGCCTCACCCTGGTAACGGTAATGACACCCTGCCTTTCCAGGGAGTTCAACGGGCGCGTAACGGCATTGTGTTCCAACGTGGTAGTGATGACATGGTCGCCTGGGTTGAGCAGTCCCTTTACGGCCATATTAATGGCGTCGGTGGCATTAAGGGTGAAGACCAGGCGCTGGGGTTCACGGGCACCGAAGAGTCCTGCCAGGGCCTTTCGGGTCGTTTCTATCCCTTTCTCCGCCTCCGTGGAGAGTCTGTAACCGGCACGTCCCGGGTTGGCGGCCCGTTCCCTGAAGAACTCGTCCATCTCCCCGTAGACCTCGGAGGGTTTAGGGAAACTGGTGGCTGCATTGTCCAGGTATATCATTTAACCGTAAAGTATAAAGTATGCCGATGTGGGTAACAATACACATTTTTTATTAGATGTAAGGGGGCTAGGAAATAAAGAATACGGAATATAGAATTCAGAATACAGAATATTCTGAATTCTGAATTCTGACTACTGACTACTGTATTCTTTATTCTTTCCCTGGCCCCTAGCCCCTACCCCCTATTACAGGCCCACGTACTGAGAATAGAGGGTCCTGGCCAGTGAGGTATCCTGGGTGCCGAAGAGCAGGGCACGGCCGTCTGGGAAGATAACCATTTCCAAATGTAGGGACAGACCTTCAGGTCTGTCCGCCTTGGACAGGGCTAAAGCCCTGTCCCTACACCTGAACTTGAGGAGGTAAGGGGATTGGCTGATGTTATCTACGCCCAAAGTGGATTGAAGGCGTCGGGATAGGGCAAGGAGGTCTATTTTAGCTCCATTTCCGGCGTTACCGCCGGGGGTAATCTGTACGGCGTTAGAACCACAGAGGGTAGTAGTCAGACTAAAACCCTTTGCGTTGAGGAACTCATATTCTCCCTTCTGACAGGCAGGGCAGGTGGGGGAGGGGGTGGCAGGGCCACTCCCGATAAAAGCGGTCTGGGTATCCACCTTCTGGAAGCTCCCCTTC
>MHYW01000065.1:436-6313 GCA_001828545.1 Planctomycetes bacterium RIFCSPHIGHO2_12_FULL_52_36 | reverse complement strand
GTCTGGGTATCCACCTTCTGGAAGCTCCCCTTCCACAGGTCTATGTTCACCAGGCCGGAGATTAATGCCTCCTGGTGATTCGTAAGGATTTTCAGGGCCTCGGTGGTCTGGATAGAGGCTATCAGTTTGGCGGCAGGGGCAAGTATGCCGGCAGTCTCGCACGTGGGTAGACTGCCAGGAAGGGGGATGGAGTCTACCAGACAGCGGAGGCAAAGGGTCTTGCCTGGGAGTACGTCCATGAGGAGGGCCTGACTGCCCAGACACGCAGAGTATATCCAGGGGGTCCCGGTCTTCAGGGCATAATCGTTGAGCAATAACCTGGTCTCAAAGTTGTCTGTACCGTCCAGGATGACCTGGGCGTCTCTCAGGAGGGTCTCCGCATTAGCGGGGTTGAGGTCGGCGGTAATGCCTTCTACACGGATGGTAGAATTGATGCGGCGGAGTCTCTTTTCTGCGGCCAGGGCCTTTGGCAGGCCCTCCCTGAGGTCTTCTTCGTCAAAGAGTTCTTGTCTCTGGAGGTTACTCTCTTCCAGGACGTCCCGGTCAATAACCCTGAGGTATCCTATTCCAGAGCGGGCCAGGAGGCTGGCAGTAGTGCTACCTATGGCCCCGCATCCCACCACTACGGCACTGGCTTCAGCAAGGCGTCTCTGCCCCTCCTTGCCAATGGGGTGGAAGAGTATCTGGCGTAGGTAGCGTTCGGTTCTCATGGAGGGGTCAGGGAACAGGGGACAAGGGCTAGGGACTAGGGAAAAGTATATATAACGCAGGCTAAAGCCTGCGGCTACCCCTGTCCCCTGGCCCCTGGCCCCGTACGGAGTTAGCCCACTTTATAGGTACTAACACAACTGTCATCGCCGTAGGCAATGCACTTCTGTCTCTCATGGGCGATGGCAGAATTGAGCCCTTTCCCAAAGCCTGAGAGCCAGGCGGTTATGATGTCGCACATAGCCTTGGGGGGCGCTTCTGTCTCTTGCCAATATCTGCCATGGATACAGACCGTATGGTCCCATACGATGTGCTGATTGTTCTCGTCCAGTACCTGGGCGCCGCGGTCGCAGGGCATTCCATCGCAGAAGTTATCCAGTAGGAGTTCAAAGGCCCTGCCGGGGTTAACCCCATTCTGGCCAAGGTTCTTCTCCTTTGCGGCCCGCTGGGCACAGCTCACGCCGTGGTTGTAAGCCGCCTTACATGCCACCTCCTTGGCCTCCTCGCCATGTTTCTTATAGAAGGCCGCAACGGTGGCCGCCTCACGTGTCTCCACGTCGTCTATAAGCCCCTGTATCCCGGCATGGATGGGCTTATCCTCCAGGAGTTCCTCCAGCGGCTTAACATCCGACTGTGCGGGGGGATACTTCTTGTAGACCCCTTGTAGAATTGCGTCAGCATCTTTGCCGTACTTCTGCTTAAGGGCCTCTACAATGGCCTTCTCTCTGGCTTCAGAGGTCTTTATCTTCTTATGCATCCAGTGATGGATGGGCCCTAAAACTAAACTCACTGTCTTTACTCCTTTCCTTTGTAACTTATCGGCCTGCCTCAGGCAGACCGTTATATTGCAGTAGATTTTCTTCCTGTCTGCCGCCGACTGCCTACCCTTTAGTCTGGGAAGGTTAGACGGCCTCCACGCACTCTACGTCAGGAATCTCTTCCTTGAGCCTTGCCTCTACTCCCATCTTCAAGGTGATGAGGGAACTGGGGCACGTACCGCAGGCCCCTTTCAGCCTGACCTTCACTACCCCGCCGTTTACCCCTACCAACTCTATATCTCCACCATCTGCCTGTAAGGCAGGTCTTATCTCATTCAAGACTTCCTTCACTTTTTCTGGATTCAGTGTGGGCATTTGTGCTCCTCCTTCTGCTAAAAAGAATTCTCCCACTATAAGGTACGGGTCCATCCACCCGCCTCATGCGGGCAATCATAGTGCCAATCATTGACTGCTACTAGGTAACGCCACAGACAGAATCACCAACCATCGTGGCCAATGCGGCTTCTTCGTCAATGGTAGGGGCGTCCGCCTTAGGCGGACTGGCCGCCTCTACGCTCATACCCCAGCAGTCTTCCACGGCCTTGTTAATGAGTAAGGATACTAAAGACCTGGTTATCTTAGGACACGTTACCGTTCCATTAAGGACGTTCATTGTGTTTGAGGTATCAAAAGACAGACGACTCTGTAAGTAAGGGATATACGGCCTTGTGTAGTGTAGAAACAACCTTTCCGTAGGACTGAGTCGGGTACGGTCGTGGGCCGCAGGGTTAAGGTCCCCATCCATGCCTGTCCCCTTGTCCTGCAAATGGGTGGACGTCCCCATGACTCCGCCATCCTGGTACCACGGCTCTACCCCTTCTATCCCTAATGCCTGAGAGGTCTTATCCGCAAGTTGAGCCAGGGTGAGGGGGTGGGGATTGGTGAGATGGAAGGTCTTGCCTTGGGCCTCTGGCCGTTTAGATATCTCACTAATGGCCTCCGCCACATAATCCACCGGGACAAGGTTAATCAGGGCATCCGGGACTCCGAATACCCTCATAGGTATCTCCACTGGTGTAACTTTCGTAGGGGCACGGCGTGCCGTGCCATTACTTGCCTCTCCAGAATAACCTACGTGTCTCTTAAGGAACCGTTCCTTGATGAGAAAGAGTGCCCTGGCGAAGGCGTAGAAACCCTTGTAACATTGTGTGTGGCCAGTCTCCGAGTCTCCCACTATTATGGATGGCCTGTAAACGGTGAAAGGCAATAAATGTTCCCCGGCAAACCTCCTGACCATGGTCTCACTATTAAATTTAGATTCTTCGTAACTGTTATTGAAGCCCTGGTTCTTATTGAAGTCCTCTTCACAGAAGGTACCTCTAAATTTACCTGCAACGTAGGCACTGCTAATGTGATGGAAATGTTTCTTTCTCCCCAGCAGGGCGAATTGTAGCAGGTGCCTCGTCCCCTCTACGTTTGTGCGGAAGAGATGGGTACGGTCAGTAAAATCGGTCAGGGCGGCACTGTGGAAGATGGCGCTCACCTGGCATGCTAACCTCCTAAAACGCCGGCTGGGAAGGCCCAACAGTGGGAGGGTAATATCCCCCTGGACCAGCTCCACGTCTCCCAGTGGCCCCCCATTCCCACCCCCATTAAGGAATCCACCACATCCCCTCTTGTCGGGAGTGGCTTTACCACCTTTGTTCCTAACGAGGGCAAGGAGGCGGTGTCCCTTCCCCGACAACCTCTTGATTAGATTACCCCCTAAGAACCCTGTTGACCCCGTAACCAGTATAGTCTTCATCAAGCTCCACATCTTTAAAAACCCGCTTAACGTCCCTTTCAGGATAGCAAGCAGCTAAAATCCATCAAAATTCCGCCTATTTAGCGTACTAGCATTAGCAGGAGACTCCCCAGCCTCTGTACTAAGCTCTCCTCATATTGAGGGGGAAAAAACTCTCTATATATTAAAATTAAGGGGTTTAATCCTTCTTTTTTGCTATGGCCTCGTTAATTTCCTTTACTATTACCTCAGGGTCCATGTTGTGCATCATGGCCCCAAAGGCAAGGTCTTCCATCTTGGAACCAGGACAGGTAAAACAGCCTGAACCAAAATACTTCTTTACCACTGACTCAGCTTCCGGGTAATTCTTGATTATTTCCCCGATGCTGGTCTTCTTCGTTATCTTGATTTCTGCCATAACGGTTTCCTAGTTACCTCCTAATGACTACTCTCGGCAGGGGCTGTCCCTATACTCGCCATGATGTTGGCCACAAACATCCCCACTGCCGCCACTTGCAAAACGGCAAAGAGTTTGGCCAGTCCATCAGCATATCCCCATACACCACACAATCCAATAAGGCTGATATTGGCCAGCCAGAAGTGCCACTTCATAAGGCCGGGATAGGCCACAGGGTTACCGCTAAACCGGGGGAGGATGTGATACCCCACCCCATAAATCATCATGGACATCCAGCCTAACAAATTAAAGTGCACGTGGGCAAACTTTAACAATGGTTCATCTTTGGTAAACAACTGAAGCAACCCCAAACATACTCCAATAAAAAAATATAAAAGACTTGCACGGACAAAATTCTTCGCAATTGGGTCCACTAGTACCCCTCCTCCGCACTTTTCCTGTTATGGATAATCTGTGGCAGGGCCACTAAAGACAGAACTTCTTAAGAATATCTCATTTAAGTTATTACGAAAACCCAGTTTTGTCAACCAAAAAATATGGCTGTAGATGTGGAGTATATGGACATGGGTAAATTTTTGGCTTTAACCTCCACCCCCAGAGCCAGGGACCAGGGGCCAGGGACTAGGGATTAGGGAAAAGGTATAACGCAGGCTAAAGCCTGCGGCTACCCTTAATCCCGCCCCCTGACCCCTACCCCCTAGCCCCCAGTTTTTCCACCTGGACATAGGTGGAGTTATAGGCGGCGTTGCCGCCGAAGGCCTGGACCTCGTCGGGTATGAGGGCACTCACCCCTTTCCCACCACAGAGCTTGGGCCAGAGACCCCCATAGGCCAGGACGACTCCCTTCTTTATGTCCTTTGTGGGCCTGGCCTTCATGGTCAACGTGTCCAGGGCACTCCTTAACCTCACCAGCTCTCCATCTTTTATCCCCCTCTCCCTGGCCTCCTCCTCATTGACGAGCACTATCGGCTCTATCTCCTCTTGCCAGACGTTATGGAACTGACTGCGGGTGATGTGCATGAGGTTGGCGGTTATGAGCTGGAAGGGATAGCCGTGTCTATCCTCCTCGTAATAGCCGGGGAGGGGTGGTAAGCCGGCCTTTTCGGCCAGTTGAGAATAAAATTCTATCTTGCCCGAGGGCGTGGGGTAAACGTCCCTGGGCCTGACCTTCATCTTTAAGAAACCCTCCCGTTCAAGCCCCTCCAGGGTAAAGTCCACGGCCTTACTCCTGGCAAGGAACTCCTTGACTACCTCCCGCTCAGGAGGGAATATCTCGTCGGACTCTAGACCCATAGCCCCAGCTAACTCCCTGAAGACCTGATAATTAGGCTTCGCCTCCCCAAGGGGTTCAATCGCCTTCTGGTTTATGGACATATAATTATGGTAATAGCAGACGTGGACGTCAAAGGACTCAAGGAAGCTGGTAGCCGGTAGTACAATGTCGGCATAGCTACAGGTGTCGTTTAAAAATAGGTCGTGTACCACCGTAAAGAGGTCTTCCCTCTCCAGTCCCTTCCTCACCAGGTTCTGGTTGGGGAGGTTTACCATGGGGTTGGTATTGAAGACAAAAAGAAACTTTATTTCCTCAGTCTGCAGTACCCTCCCCAGTTGCGCCATGTTGTAGGTCTTTCTATATACTGTAGGGGCAGGTTTGAAACCTGCCCCTACCCCCTGGAGGAACCCCAGGTCCAGTTCCCTATCCGTATTGCTGTAATGCACCCTGAACCCTCCTACCAGGGGTGGCAGTAGGGCAATGGTCCTTACTGCCTCCCCCCCGTAGAGGTGTTTCTGCATGCCGAAGCCCAGGTGTATGAAGTGGGGCCTCAGACGGTACATGTCCTCGGCCAACTCTACTATATCCTCCCTGGGGAGTTCCGTAATCCTGGAGACCCTCTCAAGGTCAAACTCCTTCACCACCCCCAGGAATTTATCAAAACCATAGGCATACTTTTCAACGTGGGCGCGTTCGTAAAGCCCTTTAGATATTAGATAATTAGCAATCCCCAGGGCCAGAACCCCATCGGTATTTGGTTTTATCGGGAGATGTTTCCCAAGTTCACAGGTCTTCAGGGGGTCTATGGTGTAGAATTTTGCCCCTTTATGGATGGCCCGTTTGACTAGGTTGTAACCATGGAGGTTAGACCACGGACCGTGCAGACCCCAGAAGATGATGAGTCTGGAGTCCTGTATCTCCTCCGGGTCTATGCCCC
>MHYW01000065.1:0-389 GCA_001828545.1 Planctomycetes bacterium RIFCSPHIGHO2_12_FULL_52_36 | reverse complement strand
ATCTCCTCCGGGTCTATGCCCCAGTAGCCTCCGTAGACGTACTGCAGGGCAGTCCTGCCTGCCAGGGAACAGACGGTAGGGGAGCACTTGCTGGTGCCCAGGACGTTGAAGAACCGCTGGGAGAACTGCTTATTGAGGAGTCCCATGTGGCCGAAGTAATCAAAGGGCAGGATGGCGCCAGGGCCGTGTCCTGTCTGCACCCCTTCTATACGACGTGCAATCTCACTGTAGGCCTCATCCCAGGATATTCTCTTAAAATCATCCCTTCCCTTTTTCCCCACCCTCTTAAGGGGATAAAGTAACCTCTGGGGTGAGTACACAAATTTTAGGGCATTCTGTATCTTCCAGCAGAGGAAGCCCTGGGTTATCGGGTGCCTGGGGTTACCCTG
>MHYW01000064.1:9931-11365 GCA_001828545.1 Planctomycetes bacterium RIFCSPHIGHO2_12_FULL_52_36 | reverse complement strand
TAAATTGAGACAGAACAATGCAGGCTACAGGATAATACGCAGACAGAAACATCCTAAAGGAAATATGAAGATAAAATACTCCCCCGATGCAGACGTGTTGATAATTCAATTAAGGAAGGGCAAACCGGTTGATTCAAGGGACATCGCCGAGGGGGTAATAGTACACCTCTCCAGAAAGGGCACTCCTTTGGAATTAGAGATATTAGACGCCCCCAGGGTAGTTGAGAGGAAAGACGTGGAGGTGGCAGTGGAGGGGTTAGAAACAAAGGCCGTTAAAATGAGAAACAAAGATACGTTGTGATGAACCTTACAAGGCTGACTATCCTTAAGAATTTAGCCTGAAGTAAACTTCAAAAAATATTTCTCTAAAAATTCTGTTTTCAATGACTACAACATTCACAAGATGGTTATTTGCAATTATTGTTTTTATTATAACGGTACTATTTGCTTATTTTTCATATGAAAAACAGGAAGAATTCGCCGATATAGGGACTCTACTTATTTTAGGGTTCACTTTAGTAGCATTGATTTTTTATGCATTCTCTACTTACGAAATTGCAGAAGTAGATAAGAAAACGTATGAGGAGAGCCATCTACCTGTTATTTCTCTCGGCATTTCTCCACGCCCTAAAGTTAAGGCAAAATACGACACGAGAGTAATAATGACAAATCTTTCAAGCTACAATTTACAGGCTTTTGTGAAGTTAAATTTAAAAGTAAATGGGAAACAAATAGAATATGGTGGTGCTTATTCTGGGGAAGAAACCTGGTTTTTAACTGCACGGCAACAAATAAACGGACACTTCTATATAGTGGATGTGTTAAAAAAGGCAGGTACAGATGTTGCTAAAATGAAAAGAGAGTTTTCTCCAGAAAACGTTAGAAAGCAGTTAAGCATGGCTATCGATGTATATTATCGTGGAGCGACTAAGGAGTACTATTCATCCGAAACTTGGCCACACAAAAGTGAAAATCCAAAATATAAGGAAAGCTATACCCTGTGGCTAGGGAATCCGACTCAAAAGTGGTATTTCGATTTTTCAAGGAATGTTTGGGTTTATGACTTGTAAGAAACGCCTAGTAGATAATTACGACAGGTACTTGAGAAGCCTATCTATCTCCTCATGTGTATTATAGAAATGTGGGGCGGCCCTGAGCCTGCCATCCCTGAGTTTGTAGGGCGCCTCATGACGCACCCTACTACTCCTCCCTAATCTGCCCTTCCCCATGTATGACGTACTTGTAGGAGGTGGAGTTCCTTTAGGCCCATGAGTACGTGATTAGCTCTTGGTTGCCTTTTCCTGTAGAGGCCGAAGTGTATCTTTGAGCAGTGTAGAGGCATTTAGTATCTCAACACCAATAATTTCACCCCCTTTATCCAGTTCTAGGTTGATTCCAGGATATATCTCCTCTACTACTTCCTCCTCTCCCTCT
>MHYW01000064.1:0-9892 GCA_001828545.1 Planctomycetes bacterium RIFCSPHIGHO2_12_FULL_52_36 | reverse complement strand
ATATATCTCCTCTACTACTTCCTCCTCTCCCTCTCTGGAAAGGTAGAGTATATCCGCTTCCTTATCGTAATGGACATTTAGTTTCATAACCTACTATTTACTGACTTCTGACTACTGGTTTGGTTTACTCCCTTATCTGCCCTTCTCCATGTATGACGTACTTATAGGAGGTGAGTTCCTTCAGGCCCATGGGGCCACGGGCGTGGAGCTTGTCGGTGGAGATGCCTATCTCGGCCCCCATGCCGAACTGTCCGCCATCGGTGAGCCTTGTAGAGGCGTTGACGTACACCGCCGCCGAGTCTACCTCATTGGTAAACTTGTTGGCGTGGGTGATGTTCTCGGTAACGATGGCGTCAGAGTGGTTGGAACCGTATCGGGCTATGTGGTCTATGGCGGCCTGTACGGAGGGCACTACCCTGACGGCCAGGATGAGGTCCAGGTATTCGGCGTACCAGTCCTCCTCAGTGGCCTCCTTGGCCCAGGTGAGGTGTTTACGTGTTACGGGGCAGCCCCTTATTTCTACCCTGGCCCCCTGCAATTTCTTCCCAATCCTGGGCAGGAAGGACCCGGCCACCTTCTCGTGCACCAGCATGGTCTCCATGGCGTTGCACGTGGCCGGCCTCTGCACCTTGGCGTTGTAACATATCCTTTCAGCCTTTTCTAAGTCGGCATATTCGTCCACGTAAACGTGGCAGACCCCTTTGTAGTGTTTTATTACTGGAATCCTGGACTTCTCGGCCACACTGCGTATAAGCCCCTCCCCGCCCCTGGGGATAATCACGTCAACCAGTCCCTCCGCCTTGAGGAGGTAATCTACTGCAGTCCGGTCAGTAGTCTCCACTAATTGTATGCTCCTCTCATCCAGGCCGGCCTTCTTGAGAGACCCTTTTATCAGGGCGTAAAGGGCCAGGTTGGAATTGATTGCCTCTTTGCCCCCTCTCAGTATGACGGCATTACCAGCCTTTAGACACAGGGAGGCGGCCTCTACCGTGGCGTCTGGTCTTGACTCGTATATTATGACAATCACCCCAAGGGGCACCCTCACCTTTTCTATCAGAATCCCGTTGGGCCTCCTCCATCCTTCCATAACCTCTCCTACAGGGTCCTTGAGAGAGATTACGGTCTTAAGCCCCTCGGCCATGGCCTGTATCCCGGAGTCGTTCAGGAGGAGCCTGTCTATAATGGCCTTGCTCAGTCCAGCAGTCTTTGCCGCATCAATATCCTTTTGGTTGTCCCCTTTGAGGGCATCTCTGGATTCTATGAGGGACTGGGCCAGGTGGCTGAGGAAGGCGTCTTTTACTGTCGTGCTTGCGTGGGAAAGGCTTCTTGAGGCCTCTTTTGCCCCGACGGCCAGTTTATTGACGTATTCTTCTATTTTCATACCAATAGGTGAGGCCAAAGAAACCTGCAGTCAATACTATGACAACCGCAAAGAAACCCAGGAGACCTACTCTTCCGAACCTCCCCTCGGTTATTGGGAAATCGGACAGGCCCTCTCCTGTTGCAGGGTCAGACGCATTAAAATCGCCACCCTTGTAAATGACCTCTTCGGGGCGGCCGTAGCCCAGTTGTTCCCTGGCCTCCTTTTCTATCTGTACCGGGTCGTAGAGGAGGCCGTCCCTCAGCTTATGGAGTTCCAGGTTTTTCTTCTGGAGTTGGGCCACGTCCTTCTCCAGGGCCTTCTTTTTAGACAGCACCTGTTTCCACTCCGTGTGCCGCCTGGCAATCGCTACCGAAAAGGAGATAACGATGGCCATGGCCAGTAGCAAGGGTATGAGAAAGGAGAGGTACCGTTTTATACTTATTGTCTTTTCTTCCACAGTGCACCTCCGTAGACGGCGGAACTCCCCAACTCTTCCTCTATGCGGAGGAGTTGGTTATATTTGGCCGTACGTTCCCCCCTGGAGGCTGAGCCGGTCTTTATCTGCCCGGCCCCTGTGCCCACGGCGATATCGGCAATAATGGAGTCCTCGGTCTCGCCTGAGCGGTGGGATATGATTGTGCCGTAGCCGTGGGTCCTGGCCACCTCCATGGTCCTCAGGGTCTCGGTAAGGGTCCCTATCTGATTAAGTTTTACGAGGATGGCATTGGCCACCCCCTGTTCTATTCCCCTTGAGAACCTCTGTGGGTTTGTGACAAAGAGGTCATCCCCTACCAGTTGCACCTTGTGCCCCAGGGTCTGGGTAAGGACCTTCCACCCCTCCCAATCGTCTTCAGCTAACCCGTCTTCAATAGACCATACTGGGTATCTTGAAATAAGCCCCTCGTAAAATCTTACCATCTCTCCGGCATCTCTCTCTTTGACCGTACCGGCCTCAAACCTGTATCTCCCTTTACTGTAAAACTCCGTGGCCGCCACGTCCAGGGCAAGGAAGAGGTGTTCCCCTGCCTTGTAGCCGGCCCCGGCGGTGGCCTCCATGAGGAGGTCAAGGGCCTCCTCGTTACTGGAGAGTTTGGGGGCAAAACCCCCTTCGTCCCCCAGCCCCGTTGAGTAGCCTTTATCTTTGAGGATATTCTTTAGTTTATGGAAGACCTCTGAACCCATCCTCAGGGCCTCCTTGAAGCTGGGGGCGCCGAGGGGGACTATCATGAATTCCTGGACGTCTAGCTTGTTATCGGCATGTACGCCCCCATTGAGGATGTTCATTAGAGGGACGGGGAGGATTCTAGTATGGACCCCACCGACGTATCTATAGAGTGGAATGCAGAGGGCACTGGCTGAGGCCCTGGCAGTGGCCAGAGAGACGCCCAAGAGGGCGTTAGCCCCGAGCCTTGCTTTATTATTGGTACCGTCCAGGCGGATGAGTTCTTCGTCAACGGCCTGCTGACAGGAGGCATCCCATCCCTCCAGCCGTGGACCGATTACCTCATTTACGTTCTTTACGGCCTTTAACACCCCTTTCCCCAGGTACCTGGAAGTGTCGCCGTCTCTAAGTTCCACGGCCTCGTGGGCCCCCTTGGAGGCCCCCGCCGGCACCGCCGCCCTCCCCAGGGCACCTCCCTCTAACAAGACGTCTACCTCTACGGTAGGATTTCCCCTGGAGTCCAGTACCTCCCTTGCCAGTATCTTTTTTATGGTAGTAAGCAATTTCAATTAGGGGCTTAGAGTCAGGGGGTAGGGAGTAGGGGATAGCAATCTCTCTACTCCCTACTCCCTACCCCCTAATCCCTAGTTTGTAGCCTTTTCATATCAAAAATCCCAAAATTTGTCAAACCTTTTACCCTGAGGGGTTCATGTAAAGAGGTCTCTGAAAAAACCCAGGGCAGAGGTGTTCCGCCTCAGGCGGACGAAGGCCGAAGGCCTGAAGTCATGCCTTAGGCAGATTCGCCTCTGGCGAACAACCTCTTATACATTCGGGAGTTTGCTTCGCTTCCCCTTCTCCGCCTCAGGCGGACCAGTGCTTCGGCTTCGCTCCCCAAGAACGACAAGTGCGTGGGGTTTTGCAGAGGTCTCATATCCTGTATTTTCAATTCCTTGCCTGGGGTCTGGAATTTTGTTAATATCTCACCATGCAAAGAAGAGGCACCGTACAGGTATACACTGGAGAAGGTAAGGGAAAGACCACGGCCGCCCTGGGACAGGCCCTAAGGGCAGTGGGACACGGCTGGAAGGTCCTTGTAATCCAGTTCCTAAAGGCTCGCCAGGGAGTAGGGGAGACATCGGCGGCCAAAAACATTCCCAACCTGCACATCCTCCAGTTTGGTTCCGGTCATTTTGTCTGTAATAAACCCACCCAGGAAGACCATGCCCTGGCCCAGCAGGCCTGGCAGACTGCAAGGGAGTCTACACTCTCGGGAAGGTACGACATGGTAATCCTGGACGAGATAAATGTGACCATCCACTATAAAATGATAGCCATGCAAGAGGTATTAAAACTCATTGAGGAGAGACCCCCCCACGTAGAACTCATCCTTACCGGTCGTTACGCCCACCCAAGACTCCTGGAGGTGGCAGACCTGGTCAGCGAGATAAAGGCCGTGAAGCACCCCTACACTAGTGGTATAAAGGCAAGGGAGGGGATTGAGTACTAGGGGCTGGGGGGGAGGGGCTAGAATTAAGAATTCAGAAGTCAGAATTCAGTAGTCAGGATAAAGAACGGTCGTCCTAAATTCTAAATTCTGACTACTGACTACTGTATTCTGTATTCTTTCCCCACCCCCTGCCCCCTGTTCCTTGCCCATTGGTATTTTTGCGGGAGTCCCGTATAATTATTAATGACAGTAGGGGCAGGTTTGGGACCTGCCCCTACGGATTAGAAAGGAGGAACTTTGAAGATAGCGATTTCCGGCAAAGGGGGCGCGGGAAAGACTACCCTGGCGGCGGCCATGGCATGGCTACTTGCACGGGGTGGCGAGGGCCACTCCCCAAAGAGGGTACTGGCCGTTGACGCAGACCCCAGCCCCAGCCTGGCCTTATCCCTGGGGATAAAGATACCAGACGACCTTGTGCCTGTGTGTGAGATGAGGGAACTGATAAAGGAGCGTACGGGGGTCACCTCCGAGGGGTATGGGGTCTTCTTTAAGCTCAATCCCTCTGTGGCTGACATCCCTGAGAAGTTCTGGGTGGAGAGGGATGGGGTAAAGCTACTAATCCTTGGGGCAGTCCAGAAGGGAGGCGGGGGCTGTGCCTGTCCGGAGAACGTGTTCCTGAAAAACCTCCTCAGCCACCTCATCCTCCAGAGGGACGAGGCGGCCGTGGTGGACATGGAGGCAGGGGTGGAACACCTGGGCAGGGCTACGGTGAAGGGGGTCAATGCCCTTATCATCGTCGTGGAACCTTCTCTACCCAGTCTGGAAACGGCCCACAAGATTAAGAGACTGGCCTCAGACATCGGTATGAAGAGGGTCTTCGCCGTAGGCAATAAACTCATGGGACCCGAACAAATAGAATTCCTTGAGAAAGGACTAAAAGACATACCCTTATTGGGTTGCCTCTCTTATAACCCTAAAATACAGGAAGCCTCACTGAAAGGAAGGGCCTCTTTTGAGGGTAATGAGACCCTTATAAAGGAGACCAGGGTTATACTGAAGAAGCTGGAGGAGGCCCTGGTTAGGGGCTAGGGGTTAGGGGGTAGGGAGGGAAAAGAATTGGAAATTGTAAGTTGTAAATTAGAAATTTTAAAATTTCCAATTTTCAATTTACAATGTTTTCAGGGTTAGGGGGTAGGCCCTGCACCACAAGGGTGCAGGACAAGCCCTGAACCGTTTCTGGTTCAGGGGAGTAGAGAAGGTTGAGGGTTAAGCTGGCTTCTGATTGCTGACTGCTGATAGCTGACTACTGACTGCTGATAAATGATTAAAGAGTCCATAGCAAGACTGGTAGAGAGACAAGACCTCACGGAAGGGGAGACCTCTGCCTGCATGGAAGAAATCATGGAGGGTCTCGCCTCACCGGCCCAGATAGCCTCCTTCCTCACCGCCCTGAGGATGAAAGGGGAGACGGTGGAGGAGTTCACGGGGATGGCCAGGGTGATGCGGGCAAGGGTTACCCCACTGCCACTGGAAGACATGGTGGTAGTAGATACCTGCGGCACTGGCGGGGATGCCAGGAATACCTTCAACATCTCCACCGCCGCCGCCTTTGTGGTGGCCGGGGCAGGGCTTAAGGTGGCAAAACACGGCAACAAGGCCGCTACCGGTCTCTCTGGCAGTGCTGACGTATTGAGGCTTCTGGGGGTTAACATTGAGGCAGACCCTGCCGTCGTCGTCCGCTGTATCAAGGAGGCAGGGATAGGGTTCCTCTTTGCCCCCCTCTTTCATAAGTCCATGCGTTTTGCATCAGAACCCCGAAAGGAGTTGGGCATCCGCACGGCCTTTAACGTCCTTGGCCCCCTGACCAACCCCGTCCCCAGGAGCCGTCAGCTCATCGGCGTATTCTCCCAAGCCCTTACCGAGACCCTGGCCCAGGTGTTAAAGAACCTGGGCACGGAGAGGGCACTGGTGGCAAGCGGACTTGACGGCCTGGACGAACTTACCACCACTGATAAGACTAAAATCACGGAGCTAAATGGGGGTAGTATCAAGACCTCCTATCTCCAGCCCGAAGACCTGGGGATAAAGAGGGCTAGCCTGAAAGACCTGGAGGTCCGGGGGGCACAGGAGAGTGCCGAGGTGATAAAGGGGATACTGGGGAGGTTATCCCCGCACCACAAGGGTGCAGGGCAGGCTGATCGCCCCAAGAGGGACATCGTACTCCTCAATGCGGCGGCAGCCATCATGGTGGGTGGACTGGCCAGTGACCTCAGGGAAGGGCTTTCTCTGGCCACCCAATCCCTGGACTCAGGCAGGGCCAGTCAGTGCCTGTCAAGGCTTGTAGAGGTCAGTTGGAAGGTGTAGGGGCAGGTTTCAAACCTGCCCCTGTTAGGTAGCCGCAGGCTTTAGCCTGCGTAAGTAGAACACGCAACCTAAAGTCACGCCTTAGGCGGATCCGCCTCAGGCGGAGTTGCGGCTACTAATGGAAAAGATGAACAATATGCCAACCTTACGCCGAAAGGGCCTCGTACTCATCAATGCCAGGGTATTGACCCTGGAGGAGGCTGACCCCCTGGCCGAGGTAGTAGTAACAGACGGGGCAAGGCTACTCTACGTGGGGGGACAAGATGACGTAGACCGGCGGCTCTTTAATGACAGGGAGGTGATAGACCTGGGGGGGCGTACGGTGGTGCCGGGCTTTATAGACGGTCACCTCCATCTCCTTGAGCTGGCCCGCAGTCACTCAGGGATAGACCTTGCGGGGTGCAAGTCCATAAAAGAACTCCTGAGTCTCCTGAAGGAAGAGGGCGGCAGGCTACCCAGGGGCCAGTGGTTGGTAGGCTATCATTGGGATGAAAGCCGATGGGAGGAGGGGCGGCACGCAACCCTTGAGGAGCTAGACCGCGCCTGCCCGGATAACCCAGTCTTCCTGAAGCGTATATGCCTCCACCAGGCCCTGGTGAATAGTCTGGCCCTGGAGCGGGCTGGCCTACCCTGTACCAATAAGGTATCCGCCTCAGGCGGACTATCCGTGGGGGTCACTGGCCTATTTTACAACCCAAAGACCGCAAAACCCACCGGCCTCGTGCAGGAGAGGGCAAAGAGCAGGGTAGAATCCTGTCTGGAGTTTTCTGAACAAGAGATGCTCTCTGCCCTGGAGGAGGTGCAGAAGAGGCTGATTGCCCTGGGGATAACCTCGGTACACCATATCAGCTCTAACTTCTCTCTCATAAAGAAATTCGCCGAGACCGGGAAGTTACTCCTCAGGCCCTATTTCTGTCCTACCTGGGATGAAAAGACGGGGGTAGCATGGTATCCGAAGGGGGAAATATCCCCCTCCATGAAGTCAGGGGCAGTGAAATTCTTTACCGATGGCTCCCTGGGGGCACATAGTGCCGCCCTCTTGGAACCCTACACGGATGAACCAAACAATCTGGGCCAACTCTATTGGGAAGAGAAGGGGTTAAAGGAGGCACTGTCCCCCCTCCACAAGGCTGGCCAGCAGTTATCCCTACATGCCATTGGTGATAGGGCAATACTGCTCGTGCTGGACGCCATGGAAGAGGTACTGGAGAGGTATCCAGTGAAGGGGCACAGACACCGCATGGAGCACTGCGAGCTTGTCCCTGAGGGGGCAATAGAAAGGATAAAAGAACTGGGGCTTACGGTATCTGCCCAGCCCAACTTCGTCTCCATGTGGGGTCAGCCGGGCGGACTATATCAAAAGAGGCTCGGACTGGACAGGTGGAAGAGGATGAACCCCCTGGCCAAATTTCTCAGGAAGTCCATCCCCCTTGTCTTTGGCTCAGACGGTATGCCCCCCGGGCCTATCTACGGCATCCACTCCGCAGTCAACCACCCCGTGCATGAGAGTAGTATCAGCCCCATGGAGGCCATCTCATGCTACACAAAGGCCGGGGCCTATTCCTCCTTTGAGGAAGATTCTAAGGGCACCCTCCGTATGGGCAAGCTGGCAGACCTGGTCGTCCTATCTCATGACCCAACCACTTGCCTGCGGGAAGAAATCAGGGACATCGCGGTAGTAATGACCGTCCTGGACGGACAAATTGTTTACAATAACCTCAAGGAAGAAACTCCCCCATAAGCCAGAAAACAAGGGTTCTGTAGGGGCAGGGCTTGCCCCTGCCCAGTTGTAGGGACAGGGCTTCAGCCCTGTCCTTTGTGGCGAGTCCGCCTGAGGCGGATGCCCCTACAAACCTACAAAAGAACAAGGTTTGACATAATGGTATAAATATGCTATAAGAAACGGTTTATGGGAGGGACTTAAATAATGAACAGGTTAAAGATTTTTGCTGTAATGGCATTCTTTGGGGCGCTCTTTACGGCCTCTCAACTAATCGGGGAGGAGCACCTCCAGGATGGTATGCTTGGACTCACTATGGAGGCTATCCACGGGAAACTGGGCATGCCCAAGGATTACTACCTTGAGGAGATACCTTACCGAAGATACTGGCTATACCCGGTAGAGGAGGCAAGTCAGGTAGAGCCCAAGTTCTGGGCAGACCCCAACGTCCCCAGGGATGAGATGTTCCCCGTGGAGAGGGCAGGCAAGAAACTCCTCTACAGACTCCAGTATGCCTGGGATAAGAGTCAACCCCAGGCAGTGCAGAAGGTGAAGAAGTACTGGGTGTACCTGAAGGAGAACCCTGTAGAGTTAAAAGACCTGGCCAGCGTGGTCAGTGAGTTTGCCTCAGGGGTTAAGGCTGACGTCCTTTGCTTCAAGAGCCATCAGCTACACACTAACAGGATAGTAGTAACCTTCTTACTGCCAGAGACCTCGGAACTGGCAGGCATAATCGCCAACAATTTTAGAGAGCCTGCCGATACCAACCAATGGGGGGTCTCTTACGAGGTAATCCTTTGCGATGGGGAGGAGGAGGTATCCCTCAAGAGCAAGGTGTACGAGGTCATAATAGTCCCCAGTAATAAACGCCGTCTACTTGGCTTTAAGAAGTTGGGATACAATGAGATAGTTAACCCATTTTCTTCGTAGGAGCGTTGACTTGAAAAAGAAGACAGTCCTATTCGGTCTGGGGTTAGATGGCAAGGACGGGCACAAGAGGATTACCCAAGGAGGGGATTTCTTAATCTACGGCGGCTCAAATGAAACCCACGACCACATGGTGGAAAAGGCCCAGGAATTCAACGAGGCCGTAAAAAGGACGGGGAAACAGTTGGGCGAGCTATCTCAAAAGGAGTACGGCAAGATAATTGAGAAGCTGGGGGAATCCAAGGTGCACTGGGTCTGTCCCGAAGACCAGGAGTAGGCAGTAAGCAGTAAGTAGTAGGCAGAAGACATTGCCCTTGGCCTTCTCCTTACTGCCTACTGCTTACTACCTACTGTCCCCCACAGCCCCTAACCATTATGTTCAGGGAGTGTACAAGACTCTTAGCCTTCGCCAGGCCCTACTGGAAAGAGTGGTTTCTCGCCCTGGTCTTTATGTTCCTCTACACGGCCACCAGCGGGGCCCAGCTCGTCCTCATTAAGCCTGTCTTGGACAAACTCTCAAAAAGCAGTACGCTCCCCTCACCTCCGGCAGACACCGCATCTCCCACCACAGAAAGACCAGATAGTGCTGCCCCTCAGAAGAATCCCCAACAAGACGGTATCAGGGACTACCTACGTCAATTTATTCCAGAGGGGTTGCGTACGTTCTGGGCAAAACACACCAACAGTTATAAAGGCATAGGACTCCTGGCCATCGCCCTTGCCCCGCTGATATTCCTCTTTGGATACGCACAGGATTACCTCAAACATTTTGTCATGTGGAGGGTGTACGTAGACCTGAGTAACCGTCTATGCGCCAGCCTCTTACCCCAATCCCTAAGTTTCTTTGAGGCCAGGAAGAGCGGGGAGCTTATGTCCAGATTAACAAACGACCTGTACTTCACCCAGGTG
>MHYW01000063.1 GCA_001828545.1 Planctomycetes bacterium RIFCSPHIGHO2_12_FULL_52_36 | reverse complement strand
CCCAGGCATTAGAGCTTCATTATCTCTTCTGTCTTCTTGGCTATGGCCTCTTCGGCCTTTTTTTCGTAGTCCCGTGTGAGTTTCTGGACGTCGTCCCTGGCCTTCTTGGCGTCGTCTTCTGTCAGGAGGGACTCGTCTTCTTCCTTGTCTACGTGTTTGTTAGCGTCCCGGCGGACGTTCCGCATGGAGACCTTGACCTGTTCGCCCAGCTCTGAGGCCTGCTTGGCCAACTTCTTGCGCCGCTCCTCGGAGAGGGGGGGTATGGTGATGCGGATGAGTTTGCCGTCACTCTGGGGATTAAGGCCCAAGTCTGACTGGAGGATGGCCTTTTCAATCTCCTTCAACAGGGCAGGGTCGTAGGGTTTTATCGTGAGGGTCTGGGATTCAGGGGTGGCGATGGCGGCCAACTGTTTGAGCGGGGCCGTGGCCCCATAGCAGTCTACCTTTAGATGTTCTACCAGGGCCGGACTGGCCCTGCCTGTGCGGAGGCCCTTGAGTTCTTCGTGGAGGACTGCCAGCGCTTTTTCCATCTTCTTTTCCGTGTCCTTGCGAACCTCTTCTCTGCTCATCTTTGGCCCTCTACCTATCGCAGGCTAAAGTTTGGGACGCAGGCTAAAGCCTGCGGCTACTTATATACATGGGCAGGCGCAAGGCCTGCCAGTACGGGCACGGCACGCCGTGCCCCTACCGTTTGGGCAGGCGCAAGGCCTGCCCCTACTCCCCTATGTAAGTACCTATGGGTTCTTTCTGGATGACCCTTTGTATATTCTGTCCCTTTCTAAGATTGAAAACGATTATAGGGAGGTGGTTCTCCATGCAGAGGGTGATGGCGGTGGCGTCCATGGCCTTGAGGTGGCCGTTGAGCACCTGAGAATAGGTCAGCCTGTTGTAGAACCTGGCCTTGGGGTCAACCATTGGGTCTGCCGAGTACACACCATCCACCTTGGTTGCCTTCAGGAGTACTTCTGCCCCCAGTTCTACGGCCTTGAGGGCTGCTGATGTGTCTGTGGTGAAGTAAGGGTTTCCCAGTCCCCCGGCAAGGATTACGGCCTTCTTTTCCTTCATGTATCTCAGGCACTGTTTGCGATTATAGGGCTCCACCATCTTGCCTATTTCTATGACGCTCTGGACGTGGACCTCTATCCCCAGGGACTCCAGGGCGTCCTGGAGTACGAGGGCGTTGATTACGGTGGCAATCATGCCCATGTAGTCGGCCTGGACCCTGTTAACCCCCAGGAGGCCCAACTCATTGCCCCTGACGATGTTGCCTCCTCCTACCGTCACCGCCAGTTCAACGCCAAGGTCATGGGCCGCCTTGAGTTCCAGGGCCATGACCTTTACACTGTCTTTATCTATTACATTATTTTCAGATGAAAAGCCTTCTCCACTTATCTTTACTACTACACGCTTGTAGCCCTTTTTAGTCATATGGAGCCCAGTCCGCCTGAGGTGGAGAAAAATGCTGACTACTGTCCTACCTCAAACCTGGCGAACCTCCTAACCCTTATATTTTCTCCTACCTTGGCGACGCAGATGTTGATGACGTCTTTTATCGTCTGGGTGTCGTCTTTGATGAACGGTTGGTCCAGGAGGCATTTTTCTTTATAGAAACTCTCCAGTTTACCCTGGATTATCTTTTCCTGGATTTGTGGGGGCTTGTCAGCGGCGACTTTCTTGAAGGCCTCTTTTTGCCTTTCGACTTCCTCTTTGGATACGTCTTCGCGGCTGACAGCCAGGGGGTTGGCGGCGGCTACCTGCATACAGAGGTCCTTCGTGAGCTGTTCCACCACCTCGTTTCTGGCCACGAAGTCAGTCTCGCAATTCAGCTCCAGCAGTACCCCCACCTTGCCATTAAAATGGATATAAGAACCGATGCGGCCCTCGTTGGTAGTGCGGGCGGCCTTTTTCTCAGCCACCTGGAAGCCCTTTTTCCTGAGGATTTCGGCGGC
Source organism: Planctomycetes bacterium RIFCSPHIGHO2_12_FULL_52_36 (assembly GCA_001828545.1). Taxonomy (GTDB): domain Bacteria; phylum Planctomycetota; class Brocadiia; order Brocadiales; family Bathyanammoxibiaceae; genus 2-12-FULL-52-36. Next base: position 4,108 of record MHYW01000063.1, on the reverse strand, counting down.
CTTATCCATGTCTCCACCTGTCTTTTCCAGGGTGTTCTTACAATCCAGGATACCGGCACCTGTCTTCTCCCTCAGTGTCTTTATGCTCTCGGCATCTATTGGCATACGTATTTCTCTCCTAGTTCTTACAGAAGTGCGTCCATGGAAGGGGCTCGGGCTAGGCTACCTTAGACAAGGAGGGCTTTCCTTCCAGGAGGGCGTCGGTTACCTTGCAGAGGAATACCTCAATGGCTCTCATGGCATCGTCATTACCTGGCACGCATATATCTACCAGGTCGGGGTCACAATCGGTATCGGTGAGACAGACCGTGGGTATACCTAATTTATTGGCCTCCTTTACGGCAGTAATCTCCCTCTTGGGGTCTATTATTATGAGTGCCCCGGGGAGTTCAGCCATATTCCTCAGGCCGTGGAGGTTTTTTTGCAGTTTTTTATACTCGCGGACAACTGTGGCAACGGCCTTTTTACTGTACTTTTTGAACTCTTCACTGGCCTGAAGGTCCTCCAGCTCTTTGAGACGTTTGAGTCTGCTGAGGACGGTGTTAAAGTTGGTCAACGTACCTCCAAGCCATCTCTCATTTACAAAGGGCATACCTGCCCGTTGTGCCTCTCTGGCCACAGTGCCCCTGGCCTGCCACTTAGTCCCTACGTAAAGTACCCCTTTACCAGTGACGGAGAGCTTTGAGAGGAACTTGTGGCCGGTAATAAGTCCCCTGAGGGTCTCTCTAAGGTTTATTATGTGTATAAGGTTATGCTTGCCAAAGATGAAAGGCCGCATCTTTGGGTTCCACCTGCTGGTCCTGTGACCAAAATGGAACCCTGCTCTTACAAGTTCTTCTAGGGTAACTATTGGCACTTACTCCTCCTGGGATTAGAAAAATCCTTCACAATGTAGCAGAAATACCAAAAATGTCAATATACGGAAAGGGCCTCCTCAAAGTTGACGGGGGCATCCTGGGGTATAGACTCTATGGGGATGGGAAGCTTCGGGTTGGCGGGAAGGGGGTCTATGTATTTCTTCCTGTAGGCCTTGCTCTGCATCCTGCAACTGGGGAAACGTTTATTAAAGTCTGGATGACTTACCATCTTCTTCCATATGGCCTGGATGGGCATTTCCCTGACGTTGCCAAAGTTCACCGGGTTAAAATCACAGGGGTTGATGTCGCCATAAGCAGTCATGTAGAACTGGGAATTGGCTCCGTAACAGCCTACCCCAAGCGGGGAGTTTATGAGGGCCATGGCGTTTACCCCTATGGGCGTAGTCTCATAATATTTCCTGGCAAGGGCTATGACCTGTTTCCTCTCCTGCGGGGCGAGTATCTTGGAGGCGTCCTTCAGGTATTTACCTGAGGGGATGCAGTCAAAGATGGTTACCTCGTGGAACCCCTCCTTGACGGCAATCTGGAGGAGCCTCTCCAGGTGCCCCTCCTTAAGGTTTTCATGGGTGGCGTAAGTGGAGATGCCGGTAAGGATACCTGCCTCCCTGGCCAGCCTTGCCCCCTCGAAGGCCTTCTCATAACAACCCACTACCTTGCGGAACTCGTCGTGCATTAACGCCTCGTTGTGGTCAATAGAGATATTCAAGGAGTATAGCCCGGCTTCTTTCAACCTCTTTACGTTTTCCCTGGTGAGGAGGAGGCCATTGGTGAATATCATCGGCACGGCCTTTGATTTGTCCACGTAGCGTATGAGCTCGTAGAGTTCCTCCCTCAACATGGGCTCGCCGCCTACGTATATGATAAGGCTCGCCCCTAGCTCCAGGGAACCGTCCACTACTTTCTTTATTTCCTCCACCGAGAGTTCCCTGCGAGTGGGGTCCTTGAAGGGGTCGGCACTGCAGTGGACGCACTGGCACTGGCACTTGTGGGTGATGGCCAGGTTGGCCGTTACGGGGAAGGCCATCTTATAGACCATCATCCTTACCTTTCTTGCAAGGAACCGCATCCCTGCCGGGGTAGGATGGGGTGGGTTGTAGATATTGTATACGTTTGCCCCGTTTACCCTTGCGATTACCTTCAGGGAGTTAAGTCTCTCAAAGAATTGCTGGACGAAAGGGTTGAGGATATCCCCCAGGGTACCTCCTGCCCTTCCTGTAATCTTGCCGTTCTCTATACCTGCCTCTACATGGAAGAGGTCGTAGAGATTTCCCTTCGCTACGCTCAGGGCTTCGGCTTTGCTCATTACAGGGCTTTCCATTAGATTCGCTCCGCTCACTACAAGCTTTAGACACCCATTAGCTTAAGGTTTGCCTCTATGTCTTTAAGGACTTCTGTGGCCACCCTCAAGGCCCTTAGTCCCTCTTCTCCAGAGACTGCCGGCCTCTTGTTCTCTCTAACGCACTCTATAAAACTTTCCAGCTCTTTCTTTAGCGGCTCCTGGTGGTTCATGGTGATGTGTTTAATCTCCAGGAGGTCGCCAAAATCAAAACTCTTGAGGTCTGCAAGGTTCTTTATCCCCAGTTTCTCCGGGTTAACGTAATCCAGAGTAAGCTTGGGGGACTTCTTATAGATTATAGCCTCTTGTTTTTCATAGTCCAGAGAAATGTAGGTATTCTCGGAAAAGATGCGGATCTTCCGCATCGGCCTGAATGATACCCGGCTGGCGGTAAGGTTGGCCACACAACCGTTCTCAAAGGATATCCTGGCATTGGCAATGTCTTCTTTGTTAGAGATAATACAGGTCCCCACGGCCTCCACCTTCTTCACAGGTGACCTGGCCAGATGGAGGATTATGTCAATATCGTGTATCATAAGGTCTAGCACTACGCCTATGTCTCTGGTACGGAAGTTAAATGCGGAGAGGCGGTGGCACTCAATAAACCTGGGCCTCACGGCATAGCCCTCTGCGGCCTGCAGTGCCGGGTTAAACCTCTCTATGTGTCCTACCTGTAGAATCACCTTGTTTGCGGAGCTTAGTTCTACCAACTCTTCGGCCTCTCCCAGACTCAGCCCCAGGGGCTTTTCCAGCATCACGGGTATCTTTCTCTTGAGGAAGCGGGAGGCGACCGAATAATGGGCGATGGTGGGTACTGCTATGCTTACGGCGGAGACCTTGTCTACCACTTCTTCCGCATCAGGAAAGAATCGGACGTTCAGGCGGTTAGCCACCTGCTCTCCCCTCTCTCTGTCCGTATCTACTACGCCTACCAGTTCTACGTCGGGCAGATGAGAATATACCCTGGCGTGTTCCTTCCCCAGATGCCCCACGCCTATTACGGCAACCTTTATTCTTTTATCTCCCATTATTGCACCGGGCTGTTCCTGAGGACTTCCCTATACCTGCCAAACTTTCCTTTACTACTGTCTCTAAGGAAGTTTACAAGCGTCCTTACCTCCGGCGTCAGGCCATCCTGTTCGGCCATCTCCTCCAGTACCTTATTCTGATTCAGTGCCTCGGGGCGGAAAAGGCGGTGAAAGGCCGCTTTCAGGGCTTCTATCTGCTCCTGGGAGAAACCTGCCCTCTCCAGACCTACTGCGTTCACCTGTCTGACCCTGGCGGGATTGCCTTCCACCAGCATGAAGGGGGGTACGTCTTGCACTATCCTCGTGAGACCACCTACGTAGGCATGCCGGCCGATTGTAGTAAAAGGCTGTACCCCTACTAACCCCATGAGCTTGGCATAACTTTCTATCTTTACGTGGCCCCCAAGCAGTACTCCATTGGCCAGGAGCACGTTGTCTTCAATTATGCAGTCATGGGCCACATGGGAACAGGCCATAAAGAAGTTGTCATTGCCAACACTGGTGACGCCACCACCCACCCCCGTGCCGCTGTTTACGGTAGCGCACTCTCTCACTGTGTTGCGGTCACCCATAATCAGTTGAGTCTCTTCGCCATTGTATTTCAAGTCCTGAGGTTCTGCCCCGAGGCAGGCCGCCGGGAAGACGTGATTTCCCTTGCCCATGGTGGTGTTCCCGGTAATGGTGACGTTGTTTCGTATGATGGTACCATCCCCAACCTTTACGTGCTTATCAATAAAGGAGTGGGCTCCTACCTCTACGTCTCTACCCAACTCCGCTCCCGGGTGTATCTGTGCAGTGGGATGTATTTTCAAACCCTGACCTCCTGTCCCTCCCTTAAGGAGGGTTCTTGGTTAATAAGGGAGTAA
>MHYW01000062.1 GCA_001828545.1 Planctomycetes bacterium RIFCSPHIGHO2_12_FULL_52_36 | reverse complement strand
CACGTCCATCCGTAAGACCTTGGCCCCAACGATGTATAGCCCTGAGCGGGAGAAGATGTCCACTATGTTCCCTGGTCTGGAACTATGTTTCACAAAGTTTTCTGGTTTTATTATCACCAGGGTAGTCTCTGGTCTTGTCCCTTCCGGGAATTTAAGTACGCGCTCCAGTATGCCACCATCCCTTTCGGCGTATTCTGCCAGCAGGGCCAGTTGCTTCCTGTTAGTCTCTTCATCAGTAGCGATTAGTACGGCAGGCTCAAAGTATTCTACCTGTCCGTCTTCTCCCTGGATGTAATCGCCATAGGTACCCCTTACGGTGTCACCCCTAATCTCCCCTGCGATGGAACCCACCACTGCGTCATTTAGTACACGCAGGGCATTCGGACCCTGGAACAGGAGGAGCATGGCGCGGTTAGAGACACCAAAGCGATTGTCCTTCCGGAAGTAATCATTGAGGTAGGTCAACAGGGCCTTCTTAATCTGGGGTTTTTTGATGTCCTGGGTCTCTATGGTAGCGCAGTAACGGTCAACGAACTCATCGCTCGGGGCGTACATCCTGGCCCCTACCAACTCTAGCGCTCCCATAGAGAGTATCCTGCCTATAATCCCCCCCGTACGGCTCTTCACCAGGCTATATGGGGTAATCAATACGTAAGCTAGTTCTTCTTTCATGTCTGTCCTTTGCATGTAAGTAGGGGCAGGTTTTAAACCTGCCCCTACAACAGGAATTTTAGCACATCAGGAGGGTTACATCAACGACTAACGTTTTTAATCGGGAGTGGCCCTGTCCCTTGAACTCTTGAACCCTTTCCGCCTAAGGCGGATTGAGCCCTTTGTGTTGGTTCAGGGCTGGCTACCGTAGAGGGGGTGTGGGGACGGATAGAAAAATGCAGGTGCCCTGGCCCCAGGAGGTCTCCTACTGCTGACTGAAAATCTTCATTGACGGTAACAAAGAAGCGGTTGTTGACCTTTATACGGGTTTTTTGGCCTTCCTGACCCAATATGTCCAGGAGGACCGGGCAGTGGCCCGGATGGGTGGAGAAGATGACTCTAAGGCGTATTAAGGTCTCGTCTGCATGTCTGGCGGGGTCTATAGTTATAATGGCGCTCTCTTCCTGTAGCCCTTTCTCTAATGGACTTAACTCTGAGACCTTGATGGAGGGTCTTTGTCCCTTGCCCCCGCCGTTACGGAAGATAACCCTTCCCTTGAGCAGGACTACCTCATCTTTTTTGAGGAGCGATTCGTACTGGGTCAGTTCTCTCTTAAAGACCAGGCCCTCGGCGTGGCCCTCCAGGTCTTCCAGGATGAGGTAGACCATGGGGTCGCCGTTTCTAGTGGTGGTCTTTTTTACTTCGGTTAGCACCCCTGCTAGAGTGACCTCCTCCCCATCGGTGGCCTCAGACAGGCTAGCCGTGGTGGGAGAGTCCTCGGACAGGAATTTCTTCAGTTTGTCCAGGGGGTGACTGCTTACGTAAAAGCCCAGGACGCTCTTTTCTTCCTGTAGCCTCGTCTTTTCATCCCATAGTTCTTCGGGTTTCAGGTCTGGAATGCCTTGCCATGCACCGCAGGCAGGACAATTCCGGGATGCGGATTGCGGATTGCGGGTTTCGGATTTAGAAACCTCGCACTCTGCACTCCGCACTCCAAAGGCCAGATGAGTCTGTTCGGGGTGGTCCCTTTTCTTTTCAGCTATCTCCATGTCTGAACTGATGGCCTTAAGGTGTTCTTCCCTACGGCCCGGCAGGGAGTCAAAGGCCCCAGCCTTGATAAGGCTCTCAATGACCTGCTTGTTGACTATCCTTGAATCCACCCTCTTGTAGAAATCGTGTCTGCAGGTGAACTTCCCACCCCCTTGTTTAGCCTCCAGGATAGAAATTATGGCCTTCTCTCCCACGTTCTTGATGGCCCCAAGGCCAAAGCGTATCTTCCCCTTTGTACCACCGTCAAGCATAGTGAAATCGGCCTGGCTCTCGTTGATACAGGGGGGAAGCACCTCAATGTCCATCCGCCTGCAATCCTCTATGTAGCTGACGATCTTGTCGGTGTTCTGCTTCTCGCAGCTCATCAGTGCCGTCATGTATTGTGTGGGGTAGTTGGCCTTGAGATAGGCCGTCTGATAGGTGATGACTGCGTAGGCGGCGGAGTGGGATTTATTGAATCCGTAACCGGCAAAATATTCCATGAGGGAGAAGATTTCATGGGCCGTCTTCTCGGGTATTCCACTCTTTACCGCCCCACTGACAAACTGGTCTCTATACTTGGCCATGACTTCGGGCTTCTTTTTACCCATGGCCTTTCTGAGATTATCAGCCTGGTTCAGGGTGAGCCCCCCCAGGACGTTGGCTATCCTCATAACCTGCTCCTGGTAGAGGATAATACCGTAGGTCTCTTTCAATAGGGGTTCCAGACTGGGGTGGAGGAAAGTGGGTTTTTCCCTGCCGTGACGGCATTCTATGAAGGAATCCGCCATCCCACTCTGCAGGGGGCCTGGTCTGTAAAGGGCTATGAGGTTAATTATGTCTGAGAATTCCTCAGGCCGCAGCCTTCTCAGGAGTTCTTGTATCCCCCGGCTGGTCTCCACCTGGAACACCCCTTTTACGTCCCCACTGGACAGGAGTTGGTAGGTGGCCTTGTCATCCAGGGGTATCTGTGAGAGGTCCAGCTCCTTGCCGGTGGTCTCCTTTATAAGTTTAAGTGTCTTGTCAATGACGGTGAATTTTCTTACCCCCAGGAAATCGGCCTTGAGGAGGCCTATCTGCTCCACCAGGGTAACGTCATCGTATTGGGTGGTGACCACGTCCCCATTCTTGGCAAGGGGGGTATAATGGGTGAGAGGTTCATCGGAGATGACCACCCCTGCGGCGTGTACGGAGGCATGCCTGCACAAACCCTCCAGCCTGGAGGAGATATTAAACAGGCGTTTTGTCCTCTGGTCATTTTTATAAAGCGATGCCAGTTCAGGCTCTTGTTCCAGTGCCTGGGCCAGGGTGATACCCGGCGTGAAAGGGATTAGCTTTGCCACCCTATCCACCTCTGCCAGGGGTACGCCGAGCACCCTGCCCACGTCCCTTACTACGGCCTTGGCCTTCATGGTGCCAAAGGTTATAATCTGGGCCACGTGCTGGTCCCCACCGTATTTCTGCCTGGCATACTCTATTACCTTTTCCCTCCCTTCTGCACAAAAATCTATGTCCAGGTCTGGCATGGTCACACGCTCTGCATTGAGGAACCTCTCAAAAAGGAGGTCGTATCTCAGGGGGTCAACATTTGTTATCTTAAGTGCATAAGCCACCAGGCTCCCCGCCCCTGAACCCCTCCCGCTGGTGAGGATGCCATTTTTGTGGGCAAAGTCCACGAAGTCCCACACAATCAGGAAGTAATCCACCAGGCCCGTCTCCTCTATGACCCGCAACTCGTGCTCCAACCTCTTCCGTATGGTCTCAGTCACCATGCCATATCTCTCCCTTACCCCTATCTCACAGAGTTCCCTGAGAAACTGGGAGTTGGTTTTGCCTTCAGGAAGGTGGTACTTAGGCAAGTGGAGCTTGCCAAAGGTCAGGTCCAGGTTACATCTCTGGGCAATGGATACCGTGTTGGCCAGGGCATCGGGGGTTTCCCTAAAGAGTGACCGCATCTCCTCAGGGGACTTAAAGTAGAACTCCTGGGTGGCAAACCTCAGGCGGTTAGGGTCGTCCACTGGTTTTCCGGTGTTTATGCATAGTAGTATGTCGTGTGCCTCGGCGTCCTCTCTGGACAGGTAGTGGATATCGTTAGTGGCCACCAATGGTATGTCCAATTGTCTCCCTATCTCTATTGCCCCCTGTACCAGGCCTTTCTGCTCAGGGATGCCGTTATCCTGTACCTCAATATAGAAGTTTTCTTTACCGAGGATCTCCCTGTAGGCGGCGGCAGTACGAAGTGCCTCATTTTTTAATCCCCTGCCGAGGTTAAGGTTTATCTCTGACTTCATGCACCCGGAAAGGGCGATAAGCCCTTGAGGGTGACGGCTGAGGAGTTCCTTATCTATGCGTGGCTTATAATAGAAACCCTCAAGGTATGCCGCAGTGGACAGTTTTAAGAGGTTTTGATACCCGGTAATATCTTTTGCCAGCAGGGTAAGGTGGTGGAGCGTTTCCTTTTTGCTTGGGTCCTTATTTAAGCGGCTGGTAGGTGCTACATAGGCCTCGTAACCCAGGATGGGCTTTATGCCGGCCTCTCTGGCCTTGGTATAAAATTCTATGGCCCCGTACAAGTTGCCGTGGTCAGTGAGAGCCAGGGCCTCCATCCCCGTCTCCTTGGCCCTCTTTACGAGTTGCGCAGTCCGGCACGCCCCATCCAGGAGGCTGTACTCACTGTGAACGTGGAGGTGGGTAAAATCCATAATCAGCCATCAGCCATCAGCCATCAGCTATCAGCCTGCTGACTTACTGACTGCTGATTGCTGACCTGCTGTCTACTACCTTAAAGGTATATTACTCATCAAAAAGGAAAAGTCAACAAGCCTCTTTGAAAGTTAGAACTGTTCATACACATGGTAATCCGCCTGAGGCGGAGGGCTAGCCCCCCTGCCCGACCCTGCATTTTCTCTTACTTGAGTAAAAAGTGGAAGGAACACCCTAAAAATTTTAATTTTACACAATCTTCTTGACGCTACCGTAGATAACCTACAGTAGACAGTAGGTAGGGAAAACTGTTATACTGCCCACTATCTACTGACTGCTGACTACTAACTACTGGCTACTTATTATGATACATGTCGCCTTTCTGTGGCACTTTCACCAGCCTTTTTATAAGGACCTCAGTACGGGGGAGTACCTCCTGCCCTGGGTGAGGCTCCATGCCATTAAGGATTACATAGGCATGGGGCTTATACTAAAGGAATTTCCAGAAATACGGCAGAATTTCAATTTCGTCCCGTGCCTGCTCGTCCAACTGGAAGAGTACGCCCAGGGGAAGGCCAGGGACAAGTTCCAGAAGCTCAGTGAATTGGAACCCGGCGAATTGCAGGAAAAGGATGCACTCTTCCTTGTAGACAACTTCTTCTCTGCCAACTGGGAACGGATGATAGAGCCGTATCCCCGCTACAGGGAACTCCTCAGGAAACGGGCCTTCGGGAAAAAACCGGCAGATAGTGCAGTAAGAGACTTTAGCCACAGAGACCTCAGAGACCTCCAGGTATGGGCCAACCTCACCTGGTTCCACCCCCTGGTAGTAGAGGGAGATGGAGACCTCCAGGCTCTCTTCCGAAAGGGCCACGGCTTCTCACAGGAAGAAAAGCGGATGGTACTGGCTAAACAGACTGAGGTCATAGACAGGATAATAAAGTTGTACAGAGGACTGGAGACCTCCGGGCAGATAGAGACCACCACCAGCCCCTTCTACCATGCCATCCTCCCCCTCCTCTGCGAACCCAGGACGGCCCAGCAGGCCCTGCCGCAACTCCCCCTGCCCAGCAGGCGGCTGGAGGCCAGAGAGGATGCGGTCGCCCAGGTGCAGAAGGCGGTGGAGACCCACGAGAGGTTATTCGGCCGTAGACCAAAGGGCCTCTGGCCCTCGGAGGGGGCCGTCAGTCCGCATCTCGTACCCATCCTGAACGGGGCCGGCCTCAAGTGGATGGCCACAGATGAAGACATCCTGGCCAGGACGCTACATACTACCTTTGGCCGTGACCACCAGGGGCGGGTGAATCAACCCCAAACCCTGTATAAACCCTACCGCCTGGAATACGAGGGGTCTCAGACCCAGATAATCTTCCGTGACCACCGCCTCTCCGACCTCATCGGTTTTGAGTACCAGAGGCACAGCCCTCATGCCGCAGTAGAAGATTTTCTGGGGAGGATTGTGCCGGGCAGGGGCGAACGGCCCCTCCTTGTGAGCGTAATCCTGGACGGAGAGAACGCCTGGGAGTTCTATCCCAATAATGGGCTAGACTTCCTGAGAGAACTCTACAGGGGGATTTCCCGACAAAGAGGGATTGAGACGACGAGGGTGAGCGACTACCTGGAGAGGCATCCCCCTCAGGATACCTTGCGAGACCTTTACGCCGGTTC
>MHYW01000061.1 GCA_001828545.1 Planctomycetes bacterium RIFCSPHIGHO2_12_FULL_52_36 | reverse complement strand
CCCTTTTAAGCCATGCGAGAAAGAAGAGATGACACGATAAAGAGGTTTTCAAAATTCAATAAAAAATGCCGCTTCTGCAGGATGGGGACAAAAGAATTAGATTACAAGGACTTACCTACCCTGCAAAAACTTACTGGTTCTCAGGGAAAGCTTTTTTCTAGAAAGCGTTCTGGGAATTGCGCCAGGCATCAACGCTCTACCATATCGGCCTTAAAGAGGGCCAGATTTTTGGCCCTCTTGCCGTATTCGGCTTAGGAGGAGGGGGACACCGATGCAGGTAATCCTGATGAAGGACGTAGAAAAACTGGGCAGCGTGGGGGACGTGGTGGACGTCACCAACGGCTATGCCAGAAACTATCTCTTGCCCAGGGGACTGGTTGCCCTCGTAAGCCCGGCCAAGGTGCAAGAGGCACAGATTAGAAAGAAAAAGGAAGAGGGCAGGAGGGAGACGGAGAAGAAAGACCTCCAATCTATGGCCCAGGGGCTAGCCGGGCAGGAATTCACCCTCAAGGCAAAGGCCACAGACGAGGGGAAGCTCTTTGGTTCCATAAGTCCAGGCGTTGTAACCCAGGAACTTCTCAGAAAAGGTTATACAGTAGAGGAATCAGCCGTGGCCCTGGAAGAGAACATAAAGGAGTGCGGCACGTATACCGTCCAGCTTAAGTTCCCACATGGCGTCACGGCCCAAATAAAACTCTCTGTCACAAAGGAAGAGTGATTCTGGATACTGCACTGGTAAAAATCTTGTAGTGAGTGAGGTGGATTTCAGTATTTCGTATCCAGGGTTTCATTTTGCAACCCTGAACCCACAATCCTAGACCGTGGTATAAAAATGGCTATAGAGTTGATAGAAAAATCGCCACCCCACAGTGTTGAGGCAGAGGCAAGCCTGCTGGGGGCGATGTTACTGGACAACGGGGTAATAGATATAGCCATACAGTACCTTAACAAGGACAGCTTCTACAAGACCGCACACAGGGAACTCTTTCAGACTGTAGTGGAACTCCATGAGAAGGGGCAGGCTGTGGACCTTGTACTCCTTAAGGAGGAATTAAGACGCAAGGGTACCATGGACCAGGTAGGGGGGCTGGAATACCTGATGGAGTTAGAGGAGGCCGTCCCTGCCGTAGCCAATGCCGAGTACTACGCCAAATTGGTAAGGGACAACTCCATTATGAGGGGGTTGGTAGAGGTAGCGGCAAAGATTCAGAAAGAGGTATACGACGGCAAAGAAGACCTGGACGAAATCCTGGACAAATCTGAAAGACTTATCTTTGAACTAGCCCAGAAGAAGTTCAGTAAGGAGACGACCCATATCGCCGACCTCATCAGTGAGACCTTCCATATATTACAAAAAGGGGAAGAAGGAAAACTCACGGGGCTATCCACGGGCTTCAAGGACCTCAATGACCTTACCTGCGGACTGCAACCCTCTCAGCTAATAATAGTAGCAGGAAGGCCCAGCATGGGTAAGACCAGTTTTGTGCTGAATATCATAGAACATGTGGCGGTGATAGAGAAGACACCGGCAGCGTTTTTCTCCCTTGAGATGGCGGCCCAGCAGATTGTACAGAACATGCTCTGCAGTTGGGCCAAGTTGAATGCCCACCAGGTCCGTAAGCGGGGCATTTCTAGAGATGAATGGACCAAGCTTACTACGGCCGCCGACTTCCTTACAAACGCCCCTATCTTTGTAGACGATAGCCCCGGGCTTACACTCATGGAACTCCGGGCTAAGGCCCGCAGGCTGAAGGCCCAAAAAGGTATAAGACTAGTGGCAGTGGACTACTTGCAACTCCTCTCTCCCCCCAGGGCCGAAAGCCGCCAACAAGAGGTTGCCATCATCTCCAGGGGACTAAAGTCTCTGGCAATGGAATTAGAAATCCCTGTCATAGCAGTCTCCCAGTTGAACCGGGCCGTAGAGTCCAGGTCCGGGGAAGACCGTAAACCCAGGCTGTCCGACCTCAGGGAATCGGGTGCCATTGAGCAAGACGCCGACCTGGTGCTCCTCCTTCACAGAGAAGGATTCTACGACCCGGAGAAGAACCCCAGACTAACCGAAGCGATAATAGCCAAACAAAGAAATGGCCCCACCGATACAGTGAAACTCACCTTCCTAACGGAGTGTATGCGTTTTGAGAGTGCCGCCTGTCATGAGGATTTATGAAGCTTGTAGTGAGCGAAGCGAATCTAAAGGTCATGCCGTAGACGGATTCACCAAGGCGAACATGGAATGGGTCACCCCAAAAGATGGTGCCTTGCCCTCTGTTGTCTTTTTGTCTTTTGTTATGGGGGAGAGGGACATTTGTTAGCTCAGACAACAGAGAAGTCAAGGACCATCAGGAAAATAGACATAAAAGGGAACAAACGGGTGGGTACAGCGGCCATAAAAGGCGCTGTAAGGCTCAAGGAGGGAGATGTTTATAACCCGGAGACCGTGTCGCTAGACGTCTCCAGCATATGGGCCATGGGTTACTTTGATAATGTGGAAGTCGTCCTGGAAGACTACGAAGACGGCCTTAAACTGACCTTTCTGGTTGCCGAGAGACCCATAATAAAGGCAATTATATTTGAGGGTAACGACGCACTAAGCAAGGGGAAACTGGAAGAGGTGCTGGAGCTGAAAGAGGGAGACTATCTCAAGTATTATCTGGTAAAACTGGCGGAAGAGAAGATTAAGGAGCTTTATTCAAAGAAGGGCTTTCAGTTCGTAGATATAAGGAGCGACGTTAAAAGATTGGACGGAGAGGCAGAGGTGGTGTACAGGATAACAGAAGGCCCCAGGGCCACCATCGAGGGGATAAAATTTAGTGGCAACACCTCTTTTTCCTCCAGGAAACTCCTCAAGCAGATAAAGACCCGCAAGAGGCGTTTCCCTAAACTGCTTTTCAAAGGCATCTTTGACAGCGACAAGTTTGAAGGAGATAAGGAAAAACTGCAAGAATTCTATATAAATAGAGGCTGGTTGGACATTAAGATAGATGGACAATTAACTTATAGTCCCGACAGGTCGGATATCTATATAACTTTCGTCATGGAGGAAGGCGAAAGGTATCATGTCAGCGAGATAACCGTGAAGGGCAATAAGCTCTTTACGACCCACGAACTCCTGTGGGCGATGAAGCTGCAGAAGGGCGGGCCCTTCCTTCCCCCAGGTATGGAAGAAGATGCCAGGCAAATCAGGACCCTGTATGGAGAGCAAGGGTATATCACCGCTATGGTGGGGACGAAGCGTTCCTTTAATGTATTAGAGGCTACTGTCAACATATTTTATGAGATAGAAGAAGGACAGAGGGTGTTCATTGAGGAGGTAAAGATTACGGGTAACGAGAAGACCAAGGATAACGTAATCAGGAGAGATTTGAGTTTCTTACCCGGGGAGAGGTTTGACAGTGTAAGGATACACGACAGTAAAGAAAGACTTGAGGGGACAGGCTATTTTGACGCACAGAACCCTGCCGCGGTGGGTATCTATAATGAAGCTGGGAGCAGGCCCGACCTCGCAAATGCAGTGGTGGAGGTAAAGGAAGGACGGACCGGACTCCTGAGGTTTGGTGGGGGGTTTGGTCTGAACTCCGGTCTCTTTGGAGACATCTCCTACACAGACAGGAACTTCAATGCCTTTGATACCCCCAAAAGCCTCCATGATTTTATAACAGGAGACGCCTTCCGAGGGGCGGGGCACATTTTAAACATTAGGTTAAGCCCAGGTATGAAGAGGAATGAGGCAACCGTGTCCTTAACAAATCCTGCTATCTTTGACTCCCCATACTCTGCAGGCGGCTCCTTATTCTTTTTTACCAGAAAGAGGGAGGATTACACGGAGGAAAGAAGGGGTACCCGATTCAGTTTAGGGAGGATGATTACTAAAAATATCAGTCTCTCCCTCTCCCCAGAATTTCAAGATATCCTCATAAAAGAGGTGCACAGTGATGCCCCCCAGGCGGTGAAAGACCTGAAAGGCAGCATGACCGAGCTTGGTGCAGAACTAAAGGCCGTCAGGGACACACGAGATAACCTCATTTTCCCCACCAAGGGCTCCATGGTGGAGTCCTCTATAGAGGGATCCGGGTTAGACGTTGATATAGTGAGGTTTGGAATCTCAGTCACTAAGTACAAGACCATATTTGAATTTCCACGCTGGGGCAAGCACGTCTTGAGCTTCAGGGGAACCATGGGGGTAGTAAGGCCCCATTCAGGGAAAAAAGAGGTACCCGTCTTTGAACGGTACTTTGCAGGAGGTACCGGTTCCATAAGAGGCTTTGATTTTAGGGGAGTGGCCCCGGTAGACAGTAAGACTAAGGAACAGATAGGAGGAGACACGCTCCTCCTGGCAGGGGTAGAAGAGACCTTCCCCATCATTAAGAGGTTTCTCAGTGGGGCATTTTTCGTGGACGTAGGTAAGGCCGATAACAACCTCGGTCTTGGCAAGATGAGGGCCTCTATTGGGACAGGGTTAAGGATTACCTTGCCCTTCCTTGGACGCATGTCTATAGGCCTGGACTTTGGTATTCCTATAATGAAACAGTCAGAAGACAACACTAAGTTAATGAGCATTAACATTGGCGGCGCTGGAGCTGGGGCTTATTAGCCATTTAGAAAGGGAGAAACTAATGAGATTATTAAGCTTTTTTGTACCTTTCCTTGCCCTAATCATTTCTTTGCCAGGTACCACTATGGGCAAAGAGATGAAGTTGGGTGTGGTAAACCTCAACAAGGTCTTCGACCAGTACGACAAGAGGAAAGAGCTGGAAAACGACTTCCGTGACATCAGGAACAGGTCGGAGGAGGTACTCAAGGTCAAACAGGACGAGGCCATGGCCCTTAGAGACGAGATACAACTCCTGGAAGCAGGTAGTGTAGCCAGGAAGAAAAAAGAAGAAGATATGGAGAAAGTGCTCCTCTATCTCCAGATAGAGGACGAGGTTGCCAAGAGGAATCTGGCCAAGGCAGAAAAGGAGTTTTATGAGGAACTCTTCCAGGACATAAATGCAGTAGTGGAAGAGGTAGGAAAGAAAGAGGGCTTCGACCTTATCTTAAAAAAGGAGGATATAGATACCAAGAGTGCTGACCTTGTAGAGTTGAGGTTGAAGATAGGTATCGGGACAGTGCTTTATTTCTCCAATGCCCTGGACGTTACGGACAAGGTAGTAGAGAGTCTCAACCGCAGGTATAAGAAGGGGTAGGCCCTTGTCTCAGTGGCAAAGGACGATAAAGAGAGAGGTTGAGTACCATGGCACGGGCCTCTTCAGAGGCAGGGAAGTTACCCTAAGACTAAAACCCCAACCCCCGGGTAGTGGGATAAGCTTCCAGAGGTTAGACCTGGAAGGCACCCCACCTATCCCTGCCCTAGTGACCTCCCTCAGGGACAACAGGAGGCGTATCACCCTGGGAGGGGCAGAGGCGGAGGTAGAAGGGGTGGAACACTTCATGGCAGCCGCTGCAGGGCTAGGCATAGATAACCTCTTGGTGGAGTTGACGGATAGTGAAATGCCTGCGGGGGATGGAAGCTCCAGGGTCTTTGTAGAGTTACTGCGGGAAGGAGAGGTAGTAGAACAACTCGTTCCCAAAAAATCCTTTAGCCTGAAGCAACCCCTTGCCGTGGAGGAAGAGGGTGCCAGTCTGGTAGCCCTCCCTTCCGGCGATGGATTAGTGCTCTCATTTAGACTGGACTTCGGTAAGATGTCTTCTCTCCGTCAGTCCTTCGGTCTTTTCGTTACCGAGGAAAGTTTTATTAAGGAACTCTCCGTTGCCAGGACGTTCTGCCTGGCCAGCCAGATAGAGGAGTTTCAAAGACTTGGGTTAGGCAGAGGGGTCACGGAGGAAAACAGTTTTCTAGTAGAGGAAGGGGGGCGTGCCGTCACTCCCGTGCAAAGGAGACCGGCCCACCTGCGCTACGCCGATGAACCTGTCAGACATAAGGTATTAGACCTCCTGGGAGACCTTTACCTAATCGGGACTGAATTAAGGGCCAAAGTTTTTGGCGTAAAGTCAGGCCACTCCCTTAATGTACGTATGGCCCAGAGACTTTACTCCCTTATTAACCAAGAACCCTCCTTAAGGGAGGGACAGGAGGTCAGGGTTTGAAAATACATCCCACTGCAC
>MHYW01000060.1 GCA_001828545.1 Planctomycetes bacterium RIFCSPHIGHO2_12_FULL_52_36 | reverse complement strand
TCTGCCGCATATGTGGGATACAGAATACAGAATTCCGAATACAGAATCAAGGATACAGAAAGGCCTATTCTTTATTCTGACTACCGAATTCTGAATTCTCTTTTTTCTTAAAAGAAGTTCTTGCATTCTGAAAGAGTTTTTGTTAAAGTTCCTTAACTGGCATGGGTGGCCAGGCTTAGAGTGTAGCCCTTAATAGTTTGTCCTTCTTCGTCTGGAGTGGCCCTGCCACTGCTTTAATTGTAGGGTCTTCTACTGAGGAAATCCTCTGGTTTAGCCTCCTCTTCCTCTTCGGACTCGTCGTCGGCAGTTTTCTGAACGTCTGCATCTATCGCCTACCCTTAAACAAATCCGTAGTTACTCCACCTTCTTCCTGCCCTCACTGTGGGGGGTTCATAAGGTGGTATGACAATATACCGCTACTCAGTTATCTGATACTGGGTGGAAAGTGTAGGGTCTGTAAGTCTCCCATAAGTATAAGATACCCCCTCGTAGAGGCCTTTACGGGGTTCCTATTCGGTTTCTTCTTCTGTGAATTTGTCCTTAGAGGGGGTCAACCCGTCAGCGTCTACCTGGCCTATGTAGCCCTCTCCAGTGCGTTAATAGTCTCTAGTTTCATAGACCTTGAATTTTACGTCATCCCCAATGAAATCACCGTCTGGGGTACTGCCCTGGGGCCTATCTATAGCCTGTTGTTCCCTTCCCTGCATCCCTCCGCCGACCCTTTGAGGGGCCTTACGCTTGTGTGCAATGAGAGGCTGAATGCAGTAATGGCCTCCCTCCTCGGCATCCTGGCAGGAGGGGGGCTTGTCCTCCTTACCGCCTTGCTTGGCAGTCTTGCCCTTCGCAAGGAGGCTATGGGGATGGGGGACGTGAAGCTTATGGCCATGGTCGGGGGTGTGGTGGGTTGGAAATTGTCGGTGATGGTTTATTTCCTGGCGCCATTTTTTGCCCTGGCGGGGTCCGTACCGCTACTGAGGTCAGGAGAAGGGCGTAAGTTGCCTTATGGGCCTTTCCTGTCTATGGCAACGCTGGTGGCCTTGTTACTGCAAGGGCCTTTCATCAGGTTCTTTGACTCTAGGTTATTTATCCTCTCGGAGGTTGTAAAGGGGAACTTTTAAGGTAAAATTTTAAAAAGGAGGAACGAGATGATTGGAAGAGGAACGGTGTTTAGGTGTGTGGTCTTTTTGGTAGCTATCACGTTTCTTTACGGCTGTGCTGGGAACCGGAAGGCACTGGAGAAGCAGGTAGCTTATCAGAACGATACCATTGCGGAGATGCAGAAGACTAACACGGAACTCCAGACCAAGCTGGCGGAGAAGGATGCGGAGATACAGCAGGCGGCACAGAGGCCCGCTCAGGAGCTGGAGAATTACAAGAAGACCCTGGAGGCCCAGTTAGGTGGGACAGGAGTGACCGTCGGGGTCAGGGGTGACGAGATAGTCATTTCCCTCCCCTCAGCGAAGCTCTTTGCCTCAGGGCAGTATACCCTGAGACCCGGGGCCAAGCCCCTGCTCAACAAGGTCTCCAAGGCCCTTAAACCCCAGTTGTCTACGGCCATGGTACGGATAGAGGGTCATACTGACAACCTGCCCATAAAAAAGCAGAAAGACCGCTTTAAATCCAACTGGGAGCTATCTTCCGCCAGGGCTAGTTCTGTACTCCACTACATGGTGGACAAGTGCCACCTGGACTCCAAGAAGGTCTATATGGCCGGCTTGGGCGACCAGCACCCAGTAGCCAATAACTCTACTCCTGCTGGCCGACAGAAGAACCGCAGGGTGGACATAGTTATCGTCCCCCAAGATAAGATATGATTGCAATTGTTGACTACGGGATGGGCAATCTGAGGAGCGTACAGAAGGCTGTGGAAAGGGTGGGCTTCGGGGCGACCCTTATCCACAGCCCCGAGGAACTGGAGAGGGCAGAGAAACTGATACTCCCTGGTGTAGGGGCCTTTGCCGATACCATGAAGGGGCTTGAAGAGAGGGGTCTGGTAGGGCCTATTATCCAGTACATAAAACAAGGCCGTCCCTTTTTGGGGATATGCATGGGACTGCAGATACTCTTCTCTGAAGGCACAGAGGATGGCTTGCACGCCGGCCTCAACGTTATCCCCGGCAGGGTGGTGAGGTTTCCGCAAGACGGGTTGAAGGTGCCTCACATGGGGTGGAACCAGGTATCCTTCCTGAGGGATGTCCCCCTGGCCAGGGGTATCCCTCAGGGGTCGTACATGTATTTTGTCCACTCCTACTACGTCTGCCCGGAAGACCCAGGGGTGGTGGCCGCCACTACGGACTACGGCACCACCTTCGCCTCCTTCATCTGGAAAGACAACCTCTTTGCTACCCAGTTCCACCCGGAAAAGAGCCAGAGCGTAGGTCTGTCTATCTTGAGAAATTTTGCGGCCCTTTAGGAGGGAGGATGGTTAGAAATTCCCGTCAAGATGGGCCTGCCGCAGGCAGGTTTAGTAAGCTGTGGCCTCTAATAATCTTGCTGGTCTTTCCCCTCTCAGTTATGACCGAGGTCTTTTCCGACGTCTCTTCGGGCTTTAGGGCTTTCAGTATCTCGTCCCAGGAAGGTCTCTCCAACGACCTCTTTATCCTGGGGAAGCTGGAGTTTATCCACCCCGCGGACGTGATGGCAAAAATCAAGGTAAAAAACGTTGGGAAGGAGGAGGCCAGCTTTGCCCTGTCCGTAGCCCTCTTTGATTCTGACAAAAACCTCCTCACGGTAGGCCTCTTTGCCCCCCACTTCCTCAGGCCCGGGGGCGAGGAGTACGCCACCCTAGAGTTCCCGGGCAGTGGAGAGGTCTTCCCCCGCATCAAATACTATCAGGTGAGTATCTTGAAAAGACGGGAGAAATAATGATTGCAAATTATAGATTCCAAATTACAAATTAAACCAACTAGTAATTTGCAATTTGAGATTTGAAATTTGAAATTTAGATGCTGATAATCCCTGCCATAGACCTGAGCGGTGGGAAGTGCGTCAGGCTCACCCAGGGGCGCTTTGAGGAAGAGACCGTTTACTATGACGACCCCGTACAGGCGGCCCTGACGTGGCAGGCCCAGGGGGCCCAATATTTACACGTGGTTGACCTGGACGGTGCCCGTGAGGGGGCGCCCAAAAACCTGGATTCCCTGAGGCGCATCCTCCAGGCAGTAAAGATACCACTCCAGTTCGGGGGAGGTATCAGGACAAAAGATAGTGCCACCCAGGTACTGGCAATGGGCCTGGACAGGGTTATCCTTGGCACAAAGGTGGTGGACTCTCCTAAGCTTGTTGAAGAACTGTGCAAGGAATACCCTGGGTGTATTGCTATTAGTCTGGACCACAAGGCCGGACGGATAGCAGTCAAGGGCTGGCTAGAGGTCTCCGAATTCTCTCTAATAGATTTGGCCCAGCGGATTGAGAAGGTAAGTCCCAGGGCCTTTATTGTAACGGATATATCCAGGGATGGCACACTCCAGGGTCCGGATACAATCCTCTTAAAGCAATTCCTGCAGACTATAAAGACACCGGTAATCGCCTCAGGGGGGATTGCCACCCTGGAGCACCTCAGGGCTTTAAGCCTTTTAGGTGTGGAAGGGGCAATCGTAGGCAAGGCCCTGTACACGGGGGCCATTAGGCTACAGGAGGCCATAGAGGCCGGCAAGAAACAAACTGTATAGTCAGAATCTGGGTTGTATATTGTATATAGACATAGGAAGAATAATGTAAGGGGGCAAAGCCCCCCTACATCCATAGTAGGGGCATCCGCCTCAGGCGGACAACGTGCCCCTACCAAAAAGTTTGAACTGTCCTCTCCCTTCGCACAGCACCCTTGATATTTCCTCCTTGCCCTGTAAAATATAGCAAGTCCAAGATCCCAGACCTCTTAATAATATCGGGGAGGTGAGGAATGTCCGTCACGCAGGCAAAGGATATCCGTAACGTCGCCGTAGTGGGGCACGGGGCCTCTGGAAAGACCTCCTTACTGGAGGCTATGCTCTTCAAGACAGGGGCCACTGCCAGGATGGGTAGCGTGGATGAGGGCACCTCTGTCGCAGACTACGAGCCGGAAGAGCACGAAAAAAAGTTTACAATAAGTGCCAAACTCCTCCCATGCCAGTGGCAAGGGAGGGCTATAAATGCAGTAGACACACCAGGTTACCCTGACTTTATCTCCCACGCCATAGGCGCCCTTAATGTGGTGGAGACGGCTATCCTCACCGTTTCAGCTACGGCAGGCATCCAGGTCAATACCAGAAAACTCTGGTCTCTATCAAAAGACAGGGGGCTTGCCCGCCTGATAGTAGTAACCAAGATGGATGGGGAGAACATCGAGTTCAATAGAATCCTGGAGTCCATCAAGGGGGAACTGGGTACGGAGTGTCTACCCCTGAATCTCCCCGTAGGCTCTGGACATGACCTCAAAGGGGTGGTAGGCCTGCTTGACCCCCCGAAGGAGATGCCTGAAGGGGTGTTGGGAGACCCGAAGACCCTACGGGATGCCCTTATAGAGGCGGTGGTGGAGGTGGACGATGAGCTCATGCAGAGGTACCTGGAGGGAAAAGAGGTAAATGCCCAGGAGGTACAGGACTGTCTCACAAAGGCCATTGCCCAGGGTAAAGTAGTCCCTGTCCTCTTTGTCTCCAGCAAGAAGCTCGTGGGGATAGAGGAACTCCTGAAGGTGGTAGTGGACTTTATCCCCAACCCACTGGGTGTTACGAGGAAGGGAGTGGACTTAGAAAAGAACGAGGAAGTAACCGTAAAATGGCAGGAGGAGGCGCCTTTTAGTGCCCAGGTATTTAAATGTATAACGGACCCCTTTGTGGGTAAATTGGTCTTCTTCAGGGTCTTCTCAGGGGTGCTGGACGGGGATTTGTCTTTCTATAACACCCACACTAAAAAGAGCGAGAAGGCAGGCCATCTGCTCAAGGTCTTTGGCAAAGAACAACATGTAATACCCAGGGCCATTGCGGGGGATATAGTAGCCATAGCCAAGATAGAGACCATCGGCATCTCAGACACCCTGTGCAGTCCCAAGAAGCATATAAAATTCCAACCCATTACTTTTCCTACCCCCATGGTATCCCTGGCCGTAGTGCCCAAGAACCAGGGGGCGGAACAGAAAATCAGCGTCTCCCTGACCAAGTTAGCCGAAGAAGACCCCACTTTTAAGGTCTCCAGAGACGGCCAGACCGGAGAGTTGGTCGTGACGGGTATCAGCAACCTCCACCTGGACATAATGCTTCACAGGTTAAAACGCCGTTTTGACGTAGAGGTTAATGCCCATGAGCCTAAAATACCTTACAAGGAGACTGTCACCATCAAGGCCAATGCCCAGTACAAGCATAAGAAGCAGTCTGGGGGCCGGGGACAGTACGGAGAGGTGTACATCAAACTGGAGCCGTTACACAGGGGACAGGGGTTTGAGTTTGCCAACCAGATTGTGGGAGGAAAGATCCCGGGGCAGTACGTCCCGGCGGTGGAGAAAGGGATAAGGGAGACCCTGGCCAGGGGCGTACTGGCGGGTCACCCCGTGGTAGACGTCAAAGTGTCCCTTTACGATGGCTCCTTCCATGCGGTGGACTCCTCAGAAGCGGCCTTTAAGCTGGCCGCCTCTAAGGCCTTCCAGAAGGCGTTCATGGAGGCCAAACCGGTCCTACTGGAACCCATAGTAAACATTGAAATCACCTTCCCTTCGGAGTTCATGGGGGAGATATCCGGGAACCTTACGGGCCGCAGGGGGCGAATCATCGGGATGGATACCATAGGGAAGATGCAAGTCATCAAGGCCTCCGTACCCATGGCTGAGGTTACCAGATATGAGACAGAGTTAAAGTCCATGACAGGAGGTCGGGGTTCTTACAGTATGGAGCTCTCCCACTACGACGTCGTACCTTCCCACATCGCCCAGAACATCGTTGCCCAGGGCAAGAAAGAAGAGGAAGAGGAATAGGGGTCCAGGGGCTAGGGACCAGGGGTCAGGGATCAGGGAAAAGACTAACCCCTAGTCCCTGACCTCTGACCCCTAACCATGACAGCCCAAGACCTATACAAGTCAGTCTTTGAGAAAGGCCCGGACGCCAACCTCCTCCTCAGTCCGAAGGGCCTGGTAACAGAGGCTAATTGCCTTGCCCAGAGGCTC
>MHYW01000059.1 GCA_001828545.1 Planctomycetes bacterium RIFCSPHIGHO2_12_FULL_52_36 | reverse complement strand
AAGGAGGTCTTAATCAGTGACGCAGAGGGGCAGGTAAGGGTCTCCGCCTCCGAACACCTCCGCGGTACAAATATCTTTGACTCCGAGGGGTTTCAGAGGGCATTGGCTGGTATGGCCTTTATCTCCGAGGTCTTTCCCAGGTCGGGGGCAGGGCCGCTTACTACAAAAGATGACCTCCCCTGCATGATTTTTTCCAGTCCTGTTACCTCCGGGAACAAGGTACTGGGCGTACTCATATTCCAGATGGAGTTGAGGGGAATCAATAGCCTGATGAAGACCATAAACCTTGGGGTAAGCGGCGAGACCTACCTGATAGACGACAAGGGGCTTACCCTTACTGAGCTAAAACACTGGCCCAGGGAGAGTGGAAGTATTGGACATAGTATAAATAACCCTCTAGACGGTAAACCTACCCTGGCCGTACAGGAGTGCCTCAAAGGACAGGAGGGATTTGACGCCACGGGCTACCTTAACTATGCGGGTGTAGAGGTCCTTGGCTTCTGGCAATGGATACCAGAGTTCAAGCTAGGGATACTGGCAGAGGTGGGTAAAGACGAGGCCCTGATGGTCGCCTATGACCTCAAGGTAATGGTGAACAGGGTTATCTTTGGCCTGAGCATATCCATCATCCTGGTTGCCTTTTACATGGGAAAGAAGATATCCAGGCCCATCCTGAGCCTCACGGCACTCACCAGGAGGATGGCCCAGGGAGACCTCACCCAGAGGGCAGAAATTACCACCGGGGATGAGATTGGAGAGCTTGCCAGTTCTTTTAATCAGATGGTAGCGGCTATCGGAGACAAGACCAAGAGATTAGAAGAGACTACCAATTTCCTTAACAGTATCCTCCTCTCTTCTACGGAGTACTCCATCATGGCATTAGACCACCAGGGGAGTATACAGACCTTCAATGAGGGGGCAAGAAAGATGTATGGCTACGAGCCGGAAGAAGTGGTGGGCAGGCACCTTATCTATTCCCTCTTTGATACCGAGGGGAACGGACGACTGGAGGAGGCCCTCTCCCTCACAGAAAAGACAGGCAGGTTTGAGATAGACCTCCAGGGGAGGCGTAAGTCCGGAGAGTCCTTTCCCGCCCACCTGACCCTTACCCTGAGGAGGGGCGGATCCCCCTTTCTGACGGTGGGAGGGGCGCCCACATCTGGTCCGCCCCAGGCGGATACCGCCTCAGAGGGCAGGCCAATAGGCTTTGTAGCCATCTCTAGAGACGTTACCCGGCAAAAGGCCCTGGAGGCAGAAGTTCAGCGCTACACCTCCACACTGGAAAAAATGGTGGAGGAGAGGACCCAGGCCCTAAGGGCCACCGAACAGCGTTACCGCAGCCTCTTTGAGGCCACCAAGGACGCCGTCTTTATATGTGACGGGGAAGACGGGTTCCTGGACATAAACCAGGCTGGTGCAGAACTATTTGGCTACTCCTCAAAAGAGGAGGTATTGAATCAGAAATTCATCAATACCCTCTATGTCAACCCGGAAGACGGGAAGTCCCTGCGCCGTATCATGGATGGGTATGGTTTCATAAAAGATTTTGAGGTAGAGCTCAAGAGAAAGGACGATACCAGTCTTACCGCACTGATGACCTGCGACCTGAGGGTAAACGACCAGGGAGAGGTCATTGGTTATGAGGGTATTATTAGAGACGTTACCGAAAAGAAGAGGCGGGAGAGGGAGAAAGACATAATCAACAACGCAAATAAGACCATTGCCTCCAGCCTTGAGTTAAAGGAGGTCTATAAGGCAGTGAGCCTGGAGTTAGGGAAGTTTATAGACTTTGACCGCACGAGTATTACCCTCCTCCTGGGAGAGAACAACGTCATAGAGTACATTGTATTTACCAAAGGCCCGGATTCCAGCCAGCTATCCGAGGGTGCCGTCTTCCTGAAGGGGGGTAGTGCCACAGAGGCCGTCATCAACTCAGGCAGGCCCGTAATCGTCCCGGATACGTCAAAGGGGGGACTTTCTACCGATAATATCTTCCATTCGGAAGGCATACTGTCACGTCTAAGTTTCCCTCTGGAATATAAGGGGAGGGGCATAGGGGCCTTAAATTTTGGCAGTAGAAAGATAAATAATTTCACCCAGGAGCACGTGGAACTCCTTATGCAAGTGGCCCCACAACTGGCCATTGCTTTAGAAAACTCCAATCTTTTCTGCAGGATTCGTGACTCTGAGGAGAAATACAGAGACCTCATAGAGAACGCCCCGGAGATGATACACCAGCTAGACGCACAGGGGAGGTTCCTTGACGTGAACAAGACGGAGCTGGAACGCCTGGGCTACAGTTGCCAGGAGATGCTTAAACTGGGACTGGAGGATATAGTTCCCGTTGAGCATAAAAGAAGCATACGGAAGCACCTAAGGAGGGTGGAAGAGACCGGGCATGACCGGGCAGAGGCCGCCTTCCTCACCAAATTCGGCCAACGGATGTACGTGGAGATGAACACCACGGGCCTCCGGGACCCCCTGAGCGATCGTTTCATCCACGCCAGGAGTTTTGTAAGGGACATAACGGAGAGAAAGAAGGCCGAGGAAGAACTCCTCCGCCTCGCCCATACCATCAGGAGCATCGGTGAATGTGTCATCATAGCAGATAAAGCAGGCAAAATATCTTTTGTCAATAAGGCCTTTGAGAAGGTTACCCGTTATGAGGCTAGAGAGGTGTTAGGCAAGAATATAGACCTCTTGGGCTCACCCAATAGCCCAACGGGGTGGCAGGAAGAACTCTTGGGGGGTACTTTTGGCGTCGGAGTATGGGAAGGAGAATTGCTTTTTAAAAGGAAGGATGGAGAGGAGTTCCCAGTTTACCTATTC
Source organism: Planctomycetes bacterium RIFCSPHIGHO2_12_FULL_52_36 (assembly GCA_001828545.1). Taxonomy (GTDB): domain Bacteria; phylum Planctomycetota; class Brocadiia; order Brocadiales; family Bathyanammoxibiaceae; genus 2-12-FULL-52-36. The sequence goes on along the minus strand of MHYW01000059.1, from coordinate 8,002 downwards.
ACCTCCATTATTAAAGAAGCCGATAAAGAGCCACCAGCCATGGTGGTTGCCTTCAGGGACATTGCTGAAAACAAGAGGTTGCAGATGGAGCTACTGCAATCAGAAAAGATGGCCACCATAGGGCAACTTGCCGCCGGGGTGGCCCACGAGATACGCAACCCTTTAAACATTATCGGCAGTTCTATATACTATCTGAAGGAAGTCCTTCCGGATGCCCCCACTAACGCCCAGGCAGGCCAACCCAGTGCCGATAGGGTGCAGGGCCAGGAGGACAACATAAAAGACCACCTGAGGATAATTCAGGAGGAAATCCGCCGTTGTCAGAGGATTATAACCCATCTCCTGGACTTCTCTCACAGGGCCAAACCGGAATTAGAAGGATGCGACCTTAACAGGCTTATAGAGGACACCCTCTTCCTGGTGGGTAAAGAATTGGAAGTTAACAAAGTAAAGGTAGTCAAGGTCTTCCAATCCCTCCCTCCCCTCTATCTCAACGTGGATGACATGAAACAGGTACTCTTAAATATTATCCTCAACGCCAGGGACGCCATGCCCAGGGGAGGCATCCTGAAAATTATTACTCAACTCGGTACTCCAGATACCGTAGAAGTAGTCCTCAGCGACACAGGGCAGGGTATACCTCAGAAGGAGCTAAAGAACCTGTTTCTGCCCTTTTACACCACGAAAGAACCAGGGATGGGTACGGGACTCGGACTCTATGCCGTCCATTCTGCCGTTAAGCGGGCAAAGGGTTCCATAAAGGTGGATTCTACTCCTGGACGCGGCACCACCTTCACCATCAGCCTGCCTTTATCAGGAGCGGCCCAGCCGCACCCACCTGCGGTGCTGTTTAGTAGCCGCAGGCTTTAGCCTGCGTTATAGTCGCAACCTAAAGGTTGCGGCTACCTATATGTAAGTCTAGAGGGTATGGAAGATGACAGGGAAAGCTAGAGTCCTGGTAGTAGACGATGAAGTCAACCTGTTAAAGACGCTGAGTGACGTCCTTAACAGGAACGGCTATGAGGTGTCGGTGGCTAAGGACGGCCCTTCAGCCCTTGGCCTTATAGAAAAGAACGGGTTTGATATTGCCCTGCTGGATATAAGGATGCCCCATATGGACGGGGTTGAACTGCTGGAGCGGATAAAGGCCCGACATCCCGATGTGGAAGTAATCATCATGACCGCCTACGGCACCATAGAGACTGCCATAAAGTCCGTAAAGCTAGGGGCCTATGCCTATATCCTCAAGCCCCTGGATATAGATGACGTACTGGTGAACCTGAAGAAAATAACCCAGATGAAGACTCTGGCCGGGGAGGCCAGATTTCTCCAGGACCAGCTCCTGCAGGAACATAGCTACGAGCACATTGTAGGCAGGTCTAAGCAGATACAAGGGGTGGTAGAAACTATAAAGAAAGTGGCCCCCTCGGACTCCACCGTCCTTATCACAGGCCCCAGTGGCGCTGGAAAAGAGATGGTGGCTGACGCCGTCCACTACTCCAGCAAGCGGTGTTCAAAACCCTACCTGAAGATTAATTGTGCTGCCTTTCCGGAGACCCTCCTGGAGAGTGAACTCTTTGGCTACGAAAAAGGGGCCTTTACGGGGGCTGATAAACAGAAGAAAGGTAAATTTGAGGTAGCCAACGGTGGTACCCTCTTCCTGGACGAGATAGGGGATATGCCCCTCCCCATGCAGGCCAAATTGCTCAGGGTACTGGAAAAAGGGGAGTTTGAGCGACTGGGAGGTAATGAGGTCATAAAGGTGGACGTCCGTTTTGTTGCCGCCACCAATCAGAACCTTACCAGGATGTTACAGGAAAGACGCTTCAGGAGTGACCTCTTCTACCGTCTCAATACTGTTATAATTAATTTACCGCCTCTGGCAGAGAGGAGCGAGGACATACCCTTACTGGTAGACCATTTTCTGGCGAAGTTTTCCAGAGAAATGAGTAGAAAGCAACCAGACGTTAGCCCCGAGGCCGTGAAACTCATACTCTCCTACCCCTGGCCAGGCAACGTTAGGGAATTGGCCAACGCCATAGAACGGGCAGTGATATTCTGTGAGAAAGGGGTAATAAAGCCCCACGACCTCCCCCTCGCCATACACCATGGGCCTTCATCCGCCTCAGGTGGACCCCATGAGTCCCTCCCGGAAGACCTCCGCCTGGATGCAGTGGAAAGCAGGCATATAAGCGAGGTACTCACACTCACGGGGGGTAACAAAAACGAGGCCGCAAGACGCCTGGGCATCCACAGGGAGACCCTCTATAAGAAAATAAAAAAGTTTAACCTGCCGGATGTGGGGGATTAGGGGATAGGGGTCAGGGGCTAGGGGACAGGTACCCGGGAACCCCCAAAAACCACTTGAATTTGCCATCTGATTCTGGTAATATGTCTACAGAAAGCCCTGCCCTGTGCGTGTATGAAAGTGGTTGGATTGAACCGTCACTATGAAACCAGGGTGCCTGAGTCAGAAAGTAGCGTTGCGGCCTTAAATGGCCTACAGCAAAACCTTCTGCGGGTACCCACTTAAAAACGCGGGTTCTTGGACAAACACTTCTCACGGCAGGGTGGGGCTTTATTATTAAAAGTTCAAATGTCAAAATCCAAATTCCAAAGGAAATCCAAATGCCAAATGACAAACAAAAACCCTTTGGCATTTGAACTTTGACATTGATTTGATATTTGAACTTTGAAATTGTTTTTCCCCCGGCACAGGCCACACTCTTGTATAAGTACTGGAACCGCCTTCCTGAAAGACTGTGGAATTATTTACTCTCTCTAACACCCCCGAAGACAAGATAGACCCAAACGCCCCCCTGGCCCTCAGGATGCGTCCCAGGACGGTAGAGGAGTTTGTTGGGCAGGGCCATTTCTTTGGTCCTGGTAAGCTCCTCTGGCGGATGCTCAAGGCCGATAGACTCTCCTCCGTCCTCTTTTACGGGCCACCAGGTACTGGGAAGACCGCCCTGGCCCACGTCATCGCTAGTACTACTCAGGCCCATTTTGAGGAGATTAATGCCGCCACCGCCAGCACCAAAGACGTCAGGCGTGTCCTCTCCGAGGCCAAGGAGAGGGGTCTCCGCCTCAAGCAGAGGACCATCCTCTTCGTGGATGAACTCCATCACTTCAACCGCACCCAGCAAGACATCCTCCTGCCAGACGTGGAAAAGGGTACGGCAATCCTCATAGGGGCAACCGTCCATAACCCATTCTTTGCCATAAATTCTCCCCTCATATCGCGTTCCCAGATATTCCAGTTTGAGCCGCTATCCAGGGAAGACATAAAGGCTATCTTGAGAAGGGCCCTTCTGGACAAGGAGCGAGGATTAGGGAGATACCGGGTAGAGGGGGAGGAGGCGGCCCTGGAACACCTAGCAGAGATGAGTGAAGGGGATGCCAGGAGGGCCCTGAACGCCCTGGAGGTGGGGGTCTTATCAGCCGGGGCTGACGCCCAGGGAGTTATCCATTACGACTTAAAAGCGGCAGAAGAGTCCATCCAGAGGAAGGCCATCGTCTATGACAAGCTGGGGGATGCCCATTACGACGCCGCTAGTGCCTTTATAAAGAGCATGAGGGGAGGAAACCCTGATGCCGCCCTGTACTGGATGGCCAAGATGCTGGAAGCAGGGGAGGACCCCCGTTTCATTGCCAGGCGGATTGTCATCCTGGCGGCCGAGGACGTGGGTAACGCAGACCCCATGGCCCTGGTGCTGGCAAGCAGCGCCCTCAACGCCCTGGAATTCGTGGGGATGCCGGAGGCCAGGATACCACTGGCACAGGCCGTGACCTACCTGGCTACGGCCCCCAAGAGCAATGCCTCCTATCTTGCCATAGAGAGGGCGCAGGAGGACGTAAAAAGGGAGAGGACCCAGCCTGTACCCAAACACCTCCGGGATGCCAATTACCCCGGGGCGGCTGAGTTGGGTCATGGGATTGGGTATAAATACCCGCATGACTATAAGGGGCAGTGGGTGGAGCAGGAGTATATAGCGGAGGGGAAGTCGTACTACGAGCCTAAGGAGGTGGGGCTGGAGGCAGAGATAAAGAGGCGGTTAGATGCCTGGAGAAAAAAGAGGGCCGACTCTGGCAAAGGCTCAGGGGGTTAGGGACCCAGCAATAAGGGCTTCATGAGCTCTGTTGTCATCAAGAGAACTCTAAAAACTTATGTTTTTATGGAGTCCAGCGACCGTGTCGCTGGTTAAATCCCCTTTTGCCCCCTTACAAATCCTCCCCTTAATACCAGAATGCAAAATCCCACATAAATTTGAAAACTTACTGGATAGCAGGTAGACACAGATAACAGATTTAGGAAGCAGTGGAAGTTTTTTTTACTATTCCCTAGTCCCACTCCTAGCCGTGGTTGACAGGGGTATCCTAATGTAGTAATCTTCTGTTGCACTTTGTAAGCTTGCCTAATACCTCCTGGTATGAGGCTTACAGGGTGCAATTTTTGCCTAACCAAAGTGCCTGGCAGGGCATATCGGAAGTTCGCTAAAAAGATAGGCGGGTGCTTTAATTGTGAGGCATGAATGGCACTATACCGGGAAAAACTAAAATGTTTAGCTCCATCCGTAGCAAGGTGATAATTCTACTTTTAGCTTTTTCCTTTGGCCCTATGCTTGTCTTCAGGTTAGTACTCTATCCTCAGGTCTTGCGGGGATTTCAGGAAATAAGAATAAAGGACCTGGAGAGTGTGGGGCACAAGCAGGCCGAATTTATCTCCGTATGGATGAAAGAGCGCAAGGCGGATGTCGAAACCATAGCCAATGAGTACCTTGTCCGTTCCTTTTTAAGGTTTAATCCAGGTGATAAAGAACTTCAGGAACTTACGTCCTATCTTCAGCTTGTAAGGGATAATTACGGTTACAAAGAAATCTCTCTTGTAGATAACCAGGGCAAAATTAGGGTATCAGCCAGAGAAGACTTCTTAGGACTCGGCATAGAGGAATTTGATTACTTTAGAGAGGCGTTAAAGGGCAATATCTTTGTAACACGTGTCCACCCCTCCGTTTTCTCCATTCCTAATGAGTTTGGAGAGATGGAGAGGGGGGTACCCACCCTTTTTGTTTCTGGCCCTATAAGGGATGACAGATACAAGGTCATTGGGGTGGTAAGCCTGAGGGTGGATGTAGCGGCCATTTCCAAGGAGATGCGGAGGGTAAAGCTTGGTGAGACAGGGGAGACCTATCTGGCAGATGAAAATGGATACATGATTACCGAGTCACGTTTTGTCTCAACCCTCAGGGAAAAGGGTATGATAAAGAAGCGGACTGCCCTGGAATTAAGACTTGTAGACCCCACCACTGGTCAACTTACCAGGGGGGTGCAGGCCTGCCTGAAGGGGGAGAACGGGTACGATATCAAAGGTTATCCAGACTATCGGGGCGTGAAGGTCATAGGCTTCTGGCACTGGATTCCTGAATACCGCTGGGGACTAATGTCTGAAATTGATGTAGATGAGGCCTTTAGAGACCTGTGTGAAGTAGAGAAGACCCGTGTGGCCCTCACCCTTACCTTAAGCACATTACTGGTGGTGGCGGCGGTCTACCTTGGACGGAGACTTACGGGGGGGGATTTGTACAAATTCCCCTAACTCCCCCTTTTTCAAAGGGGAATACTAGTCATGCCAAAGGTCGTGCCAGAGGCAGATTTGCCTTCGGCGGAAAAGGGCATTTTGGACTTTTGCAGAGTACTCAATATATTTCACGAGAGGATATTATATGCCCGGAGATAAAATCTTCCTGAGGGATGGTTCTCGTATAGCCATAATAGGTGGTGGCCCAGCGGGTTGCTTTTTTGCCAATTTTGCCCTGCGGCAGGCCAGGCTCAGGGGGATAAAGGTTCATGTAACCATATTTGAGGGCAGGGATTTTACCAGGGCAGACCACCAGGCCTGTAACATGAGCGTAGGGGTGTTGGCCGAACGCCTCAGGGAAAAACTGGACTGGCAGGGTATAACCATACCCCAGCGCTGTATCCAGGCAGAGATACAGGGCTACCAGTTTTTTACCCAGGATGATTACATGTCCCTGGAGCATCCCGTACCTGGACACAGACCCAGGATTGTGTCGGTCTTCAGGGGTGGCGGCCCCGTACACTCGCATATGAAGGAGGACGTCAGCTTTGACCACTTTCTCCTGAGGTTTGTAGAAGGGCAGGGCGCCCAGGTAATAAAAGGGGGTGTAAAGGACATAGTTTTACCTGGTCATCCGGAGGGAAAAGTAAGCCTTATGTTTGGTAATGGAGAAGAACTAGAGGCAGACCTGGTGGTAGGGGCCTTCGGAGTAAACACACCTACTGGAGACATTTTTGCCAGGATGCACTTCGGCTACGTCCCACCAAAGACCTTGAAGACCTGTATAGTAGATGCACGCCTGGGCCGGGACTTCATCAAGGAACACTACAGGGATAACATTTATGTATTTGCCCTTGGGACGGACGAGGTAGAGTTCGCCTCTTTTACCCCTAAAGGGGATTATCTCACTATTGGGTTAGTAGGCAAGAGGGACATTAGCACGCCGGAGCTAAGGGGTTTTCTTAACCATCCGGTGGTAAAAAAGGCCTTGCCACAGGGGACGGAGGTGCTTAAAGACTGTTGTGTCTGTTTCCCGAGGATACCGGTAGGCCCTGCCCACCAGCCCTATTGGGACAGGTTAGTAGTAGTGGGGGATGCTGGTATCTCCCGTTCTTATAAAAACGGGGTAGAGTCTGCCTTTATGACCTCTTACCTGGCCACCAATACTGTCTTTGAACGGGGATTGTCCAGGGAGGCATTAAAGGGTGGATACTATGAACCTGCTATCAAATTGATAGCCAGGGATAATTTCTATGGCAGACTCGTCTTCAAGGCGTTCAGTCTAATTACCTCTCAGAGGCAGATACTCTCAGAGAGGCTATACTATGCCTATGCCCATAGGGAGAAGTGGATAGCCGACCGTCTAAACGCCGCCCTCTGGAATTTGGTCACTGGAGACGCCGCCTACAAGGAGGTGTTTAAGGAGCTATTCCACCCCAGGCTCCAGTTTGCACTACTCCCTGTTACCCTGGAAGGACTGGTACGGCAGATACTGGGGATGAAAAAGAAGAGAAACCTCTGAGTAGCCAGTAGCTGGTAGTCAGCATACAGGGGCAGAGGTTTTCCCTAGCTACTAGCTACTGACTACTAGCTACCAGTCTAGCCCTTCTTTATCAAGAGCTTGTAGGCCTTGCCCATGTTTTCCACCTGGACTACCTTGTGCCCTTCTTCTTTTACGCTCCTGGGCACGCTCCGCATAGGTTCGCCATCGTCCAGGAATACCTCCAGTACCTGCCCTGTCTCCATCTCTTCCAGTTTCAACTTGGTCTTAACGAAGTTCATGGGACAGAGTACCCCACGGAGGTCTATGCTTTGGTCTGGTTTTTCTTCGGTCATCTTAAACCACCTCTATTTTTTGTTCAAACTCGTAAACGCAGGCTAAAGCCTGCGGCTACATTATTATGCTAAACTACCTCTATCTCCTCTTTCTCAAAGCCCCCCTGGGCAGGGTTGAAGACCCAGGAGGCTAGTTGGAACTCCTTCCCCTTGTCCACCGAGACAATGAGGTAGGAGAGGTCTGGCCAGAAGGTGCTCAGACCCTCCGCCCGTTCCCTGTCAAAGGCAGAAGGGTTTGTCTTCAGTGGCGAGTCGGGATGTGTGTGGTAAAATACCAGTAGTTGGAGGCCGTCTTTGGTAGCCTCTGTCTCCAGTCTCTGGAACTCCCTGGGGTCTATCTCAAAGCGGATACGTGGCTGGTGGGAGTTCAAGTTCTTCATGGGATAGACTGCCGTAATCTCTTTGCCAGAGGCATTTCCTCCTGCCAGGAATCCCCCGCATTCCAGGGGATAGCCCTCTCTGGCCTGCCTTTTAATCTCTTCTATGGATTCTTTTGTCAACCTCAGCATGTTGGCGAATTAAACTTTTAAACCCTTGAACTGTTGAACTCTTATTTTATGCCTCAAGCCAGAAACTGGTACTCAGGTA
>MHYW01000058.1 GCA_001828545.1 Planctomycetes bacterium RIFCSPHIGHO2_12_FULL_52_36 | reverse complement strand
CGTCCTGGCGGAGAACGTTACCCCAGGTGATACACCCATCTGCCCAATCCTGGATGCCAAGAGGAGGGCGGTCTATGCCTGTATTTACAGACCAGTAAATGGCGTATGGCAGAGACAGACCGACTGCATGGCCATTGAGCCCCATTCCCTGCTACCCCTCCTCCCAAGACCCGTCCTAATCTTTGGAGACGGTGTACCCCCTTACAAAGAACTCTTTCATGTGGATGGAATCATAATTAAAGATGGTGGACTAGGGACGGCAAGGGCAAGGGTAGTGGCCAGGTTGGGGATTCAACTCTATGAGAAGGACGAGATTAGCGACCCCTTCCAGCTCCAACCCCTTTATCTCAGGAGGCCAGAGGTGGAGGAGAAGATGTAGGGGCAGGCCCTGGTGGCGGAGCACTGTGAACCACATGGGGTTCACAGCCAATCCCATCAGGCCCTGAACCGTTCTGGTTCAGGGCCAGGGCTATAGCATCGGGGCTCTGCCCCCAATGCTGAACTGTGCTGGTTCAGGGCAGGTCTTGTCCGCCTGAGGCGGACCTCTTTCCAGGACAATGGGAATAAAACGCTTTTATCACAAACTACCCATGCAATATGCGAACTCATGTTCCAGGCCCAGCAGTTATGCACCTTGACAAAGCCTTTCATTTTAGTAAAATGCATTTTTGGTCTTAGAACCCTTTTTTAGGTTGCAGGGATAAAGAGATTTAACTGTTCTAGACCTTAGAAGGCTCATCCGCCTGAGGCGGAAGGCCTATGCGGCAGGTCGTTAAGCAGTGAGAAATCTCTAGCCTTCGTGGATGAACATGGAAGAGGATGACAAACTGCTGAGGGAAATCTCTCAAAAACTTAGCCTGATGTGTACTAAGCTTGAGGGGACGTTTGATACTACTATAGATGCTTTTGTACACCATAACATAAAGAAGTTAGAGGAGGCTGAGGTCCCAGCTAATGAGATTCATAAGTTAGGAGAGGAGATAATAGCCTCGCTCAGTGACGTATCCGTCAAGACTAAAGAAGAAAAAGAGCAATTAAAGGGAGTAGTTTCAGCGGCCACTCACCTTCAAAGGGCAGCAGATGCCGTTAGGGGGATGTTTCCTCCGGTGAAGATTAAAGTAAATGAGGACCTCCTTTTCAGCGATAAGGCCATTGGGGAGTTAAAGTACCTCTCTGAGAATACCCGCGAAGTCATTAAGAATGCTGGGGATGCTTTTTTGACCAAGAACCAGTTTCTCCTGGGGCATGCATTAGAAAAGGGGTCTCATCTGAATGAGATTGCTGACAGCTACGCCCTTGAACATGAGGAAAGGCTTATAGCAGGGGTCTGTATGCCTAAGGCCTCGCCAGTATTTCTGAACATGCTTGAGTGCATAGTCAGGCTCAACTGGTACACAATGATGGCCCTCAAGAAATTCTTTTTCCTCAGGGAAGAATGAGGCGTAGCCCTTCAATCCGTAATGACGAGTGTATTGGTGTTAGGTATATTTGGCAGAAATGACGGTACTCCACGACCGACCCTTCAGAGGGCGATGGGCCTTGGGTTTTTTATGGTGGGCTCCGTGGTGGGGGGCTACCTTGTAGGCAGCTATTTAGATTCTCGCTTTGGTACTGCCCCGCGGTTAATGCTGATATTCCTATTTTTGGGGATTGCCTCGGGGTTCCTGGAATTTTATAGGGTAGCGAAAAAGCTTCAGGCGGAAGAAGAAAAGGCCAGGAAGAGATGATAGGGTCTCGGGAAACAAAGACCGGCATGCTAGTCCTTGATGAGGGTTTTCCAAAGAGGGTCTTTAACACGAGCCTCTTTTTCATGGCCATGATAGCTCTTTGTTCCACCTCCTTCCGGTCCTTTGAAATCTCTTATAGTGTACTTATAGGTTGTGCCATTAGCCTGGGGCTATGCAGACTCCAGTGGTGGACCGTGCAGCAGTTTTTCCAGAGGGGAAAACAGTCTGGAAAGCAGTACTTTGCCTTGGTAACCCTCCTGAAGTATTTTGTGTTATGCATAATTTTCTATATCATGTTTCGTTACCTGCAGGTGCATGTAATTGCCTTTCTGGTGGGTCTAAGCCTTGTGCCGATGGTGATAAGTTCAAAGATGCTAGGGATAGTGTTTGTGAATTATCTAGACAGCTCACAGGGGTCGCAAACTAAGGGTGTAAGGAATTAAGGTATGGAAACAGGGATTAAGGAACTGCCCACTTTTTTAGACCTTTTCCTGGACATGCACCGCCACTTCCTTGGGCTAACACTGCACCAGTGGTTGCCGGTGATGATGTCTATGTTGATAATCGTCTCCCTGGTGTCATTCTGCCACCTTTACACCCGCAGGCTTGAGAGGGTTCCTGGGAGCGTACAGGCCCTTCTGGAGTTGGTGGTGGAGTTTCTTGATGGCCTTGTGAAGGCCAACATGGGAAAGGTGGGGGCGGCCTTTGTACCCTTTATAGGCACTTTGTTCATCTATATATGGGTAATGAATATAATAGGGCAGGTGCCGCTCTTTCGCTCTCCTACGGCCAATTATAATACCACCCTTGCGCTGACCCTTTTTGTCTTCTTACTTACCCATTACTATGGCCTCAAGCATAACGGCCCCCTGGGCTATCTTAAACACCTTATGGGCCAGCCCAGGTGGATGGCGCCCCTGATGTTCCCCCTGCACCTAGTGCAGGAGCTTATATCCAGGCCCCTCTCCCTTTCCATGCGATTATTCGGGAACCTCACGGGGGAGGACACCATACTGACTATATTCGTGGGATTTTCCCCATTCCTTCTGGGTTTTATCCCCATCCCTGTACAGCTCCCCATGGTAGCACTTGACCTCTTGTGCGCTACCCTTCAGGCGGCGATTTTCGCTATTCTTGCCACCGTGTATATCTCTAGTGCCATTGGCATAGAGGAGGAAAAACATTAGAAAGGAGGAATCTAAATGATTTATTATGCTGGATTAGTGCTGGCCATTGCCTTTGTGGCAATAGCGGCAGGTGGTTGCGGTGTAGGTGCAGGTCTAACCATCTCAGGGGCCCTTAGTGCCATGGCCAGACAGCCTGAACTCTACAACCGATTCCAGATGGTGATGTTTATTGGTCTGGCATTTGTTGAGACCTTCACCATTTATTCTCTTGTGGTAACCTTCATCCTGATGGGAAAACTTCCCACCCCTGACGTAATGCTTGAGCTGGTTAAGCAATCAATTAAATAGGAGAGGGCCATGGAACTCTTAAAAACCTTAGGAGTAGACTTTAAGCTGGTAATTGTCCAGGCCCTTGGCTTCTTAATCCTGCTTTACCTGCTCAGGAGGTTCCTCTTTGACAAGATATTTGCCCTCCTGAAGGCAAGGAGGGAGGAAATCAGGGATACCTACGAAAAGACAGAGGGGGACAGGCAGGAGGCCGCCAGGTTAAAGGCAGGCTACGAGAAGAAGGTTTACGAGACAGAGGCCGAGGCTGAGAAGAAGCTTACCGAGGCGGTGAAAGAGGCAAAGAAGCTCGGCTCCGAGATAGTTGAGAGGAGCAGAGAGGAGGCCGAGGCAATAAAGCTAAAAGCGAAGGAAAGCCTGGAACTGGAGAGGAAAAAAGTAGCTCAGGAAATCAGAGACCAGGTGATAGTATTGTCTATGCTCACCTCGCAGAAATTGATTCAGCAGTCCTTGAACAAGGAATCGGCAGAAAGACTGGTGGATGGATTCATCAAGGAGATGGAGGGTCTGAGGTGCTAGACAAGTCCGTAGCCGTGGGTTATGTCCAGGCCCTTTTTGAGACGGCCAAGGCTAGGGGCCGCTTCCCGGAGACCGTGAAAGACCTGGAAAAAGTGGCCCAACTCCTCCGCGAGAACCCGGAACTGAAGAGAATCCTGCTCCACCCGGCAATACCCAGGGAAAGGAAGTCAGCACTGATAGACAGACTGCTGGCGCCCCACCTGGACCCTCTTGTAAGAAACTTCCTCCGCCTGATTATAGATAAAAGGCGAGAGGAGATATTAAAATTCATATTGGACGGCTACAAGTCTGTAGCAGACCTCATTGGCGGGGTTGCACGTGCAACCGTACAAACGGTGATTCCCCTTATGGAGGAGAGGCTGGCAAGGATTGAAGAAATCCTGAAGAGGCTCTCTGGTAAGAGGGTGGAGATAAAAACGGAGATTAACCCGGAAATACTAGGCGGTTTGGTTATCCGTATAGGCAATACGGTAATTGACGGTAGTGTTCGCAGCCACCTTGAGAACCTGAGAAGAAGGCTAATGGAAGGCAGGGCGGCCTAGCTTTTAAGTCTTTATTTACAGGAGTGACTAACTATGGTCTTAAGACCCGATGAAGTGGCCTCTATCATCCAAAAAGAGATAGAGGGCTATGAAGAAAAGCTAAAAATGGAGACCGTAGGCACCATCCTCCAGGTAGGTGATGGAGTGGCAAGAATCTACGGTCTTGATGATTGCATGGCAGGGGAGTTAGTGGAATTCCCTACCGGTGTATACGGTATTGTGCTGAACCTGGAGGAAGACAACGTAGGGGCTATCTTGCTTGGTTCAGATAAGGGCATAAAGGAGGGGGACACAGTAAAAAGCACGGGCAAGATTGTCCAGGTCCCGGTAGGGGAGGGGCTTCTAGGGAGGGTAGTTAATGCCCTCGGGCAGCCAATAGACGGTAAAGGAACGGCAATCTCAGAAACCTTCAGGCCCATTGAGAGCCGCGCCCCCAGCGTCGTGGAGAGGATGCCAGTAAAGGAGCCATTGCAGACCGGCCTCAAGGCCATAGACTCTATGATACCCATAGGCCGTGGGCAGAGGGAGCTAATCATCGGCGATAGGCAAACGGGTAAGACGGCCATCCTTTTAGACACAATCATCAACCAGAGGGATACTGGCGTAAAGTGCATATACGTAGCTATTGGCCAGAAGCTTTCTACAATAGCAGACTTGGTAAGCACCCTTGAGAAGTATAAGGCCATGGAGTACACCACTGTAGTGGTGGCCTCGGCCAGTGACCCTGCGCCCCTGCAGTACATCGCCCCTTATGCGGGCTGCGCCATGGGTGAGTACTTCAGGGACAACGGTCAGCACGCAGTGGTGATGTATGACGACCTTTATAAGCATGCCATTGCCTACCGCCAGGTCTCACTCTTACTCAGACGGCCACCCGGCAGGGAGGCATTCCCTGGGGATATTTTCAATCTCCACTCAAGACTGCTAGAAAGGGCATCTAAACTCAACGAAAAGCTTGGAAGTGGTTCACTAACCGCACTGCCAGTGGTAGAAACCCAGGCGGGGGATTACTCCGCTTATATCCCTACCAACGTAATCTCTATAACCGATGGCCAGATATATCTTGAAAGCGACCTCTTTTACTCTGGCATAAGGCCCGCCGTACACGTGGGCCTGTCTGTATCAAGGGTGGGAGGTAATGCCCAGACACCTGCCATGAAAAAGGTGGCGGGGATGCTGAGGCTCACCCTTGCACAGTACAGGGAGCTGGCCGCCTTTGCCCAGTTTGGCTCAGAACTTGATAAGACCACTAAGGAACAGCTAGCCAGAGGACAAAGGCTCGTAGAAATCCTCAAACAGCCCCAGTACCAACCCATGCCCGTAGAAGAGCAGACAATGGTCATCTTTGTGGGTATAAATGGCTATCTGGACGACGTCCCTGTGGATAAGATAAAAGATTTTGAGAACGGCTTCCATAGATTTATGAGAGAGAACTATCCAGCTGTAGGCCAGGAAATCAAGCAAAAGAAACGATGGGACGACGAAGTTACTCATCGGCTGGTCCGTGCCATAGAGGAATACAAGAAGGAATTTTCCAAGAGGAGTTAAAGCACTTTGCAGAGCACAAGGGAAATTAAAAGCAGGATAAAGGGCGTCACCAATATCCAGCAGATAACCAGGGCAATGGAGATGGTGGCCGCCAATAGACTCAGAAAGGCTGAGGCAAGGCTTATGGCAGCAAGGCCCTATACAGAGAGGATGGGCCAGCTGCTTAATTATCTCGCCAGCAACTTTATCGGCAAGACCCATTATCTGCTAAAAGAGAAGGAGGTCAAGGTAATCAAACTCATAGTGATAACCTCTGACAAGGGCCTTTGCGGCGCCTATAACACCAACATCCTGCAGTACGTCCAGAAATTTATAAGGGAAAATCCCAATAAAGAAATCCAGCTCACCCTCATCGGCAGAAAAGGATTCCTCTTCTTCCAGAAGAGGAATCACCCCATAGAGAAATACTTCCTTGAGGGTGTGGAAAAACTTGAACAAGCTGATATAATAAAGTTTATAAATAACCTCATAAAAGATTTCCAGAAGGGGACTTACCAGGAGTTACATCTGTTCTTTACAAAGTTTATCACAATGATGAAGGGTGCAGTCACAGGCGTAAAGCTCCTGCCCTTAGAAGGCGAACCGGAAAAGGCGATAAGGCCTGATTACATCTTTGAACCTTCTGAAGAAGATATATTCAATGCGATGTCCCCCAAATACCTGGAGAACTACATCCAACATGCCATTTGGGAATCTCTCACCTCAGAGTATGCGGCCCGCAGGGTAGCGATGATAGCCGCCTCTGAGAACGCAGAGGAGATGATAAGCGAGCTGACGCGTTCTTATAACAAGGCCCGCCAGGAGGCCATCACCAGGGAACTCATGGAGGTGGTCTCGGGCGCAGAGGCCCTCAGGCCTTAAGGAGGAGGTATAGGTTGAATAACAATATCGGCAATATAACACAGATAATAGGTCCCGTAGTAGACATAAGGTTTAGCCCGGGGAACCTTCCAGCTATCCATAATGCCATAAAGATTCAAGAGCCCAAAAATGGTACGACCCTTGTGGTAGAGGTTGCACAGCATATTGGTAGTGATACTGTAAGGTGTGTGGCCCTTGCCACCACTGACGGGCTGGTCAGGGGAACGAAGGCGGAGGATACGGGCAAACCAATAGAGGTGCCCGTGGGCAAGGCAGTCCTTGGCAGGATATTTAACCTCCTTGGCGAGGCTATAGACGAGATGGGAGAGGTAAAGGCATCCGAGCGCCTCCCCATACATCGTTCTGCCCCATCCTTCAATGAAAGGGAGACAACTACTACCCCCTTTGAGACAGGGCTAAAGGTAGTAGACCTCCTGGCACCCTTCCCAAAGGGCGGAAAGGTGGGTATGTTCGGTGGGGCAGGAGTAGGTAAAACCGTCCTCATTATGGAGCTCATCAGGAACATTGCTACTGAGCACGGTGGAGTTTCCACCTTTGCGGGCGTGGGGGAGAGGACACGCGAAGGAAACGACCTCTATCTGGAGATGAAGGAATCGGGCGTACTGGATAAGACCGTCCTGGTTTTTGGTCAGATGAACGAGCCCCCGGGAGCGAGGCTCAGGGTAGGGCTAACTGCACTTACAATGGCTGAGTACTTTAGAGACGTAGAAGGCCAGGACGTACTCCTTTTCATTGATAATATCTTCCGGTTCGTCCAGGCAGGCTCCGAGGTCTCGGCACTCCTGGGAAGGATGCCCTCTGCCGTGGGCTATCAGCCCACCCTTGCTACAGAAATGGGCGACCTGCAAGAAAGGATTACCTCTACAAAGAAAGGCTCCATAACCTCAATGCAGGCCATATACGTCCCGGCAGACGACTTTACAGACCCGGCGCCCGTGGCCACCTTCCCGCATCTGGATTCCACTATATGGCTATCCAGGCAGATTGCAGAGTTGGGTATATATCCAGCCGTTGACCCACTGCGTTCCACTTCCAGGATACTTGACCCGAAGGTAGTCGGAGAAGAGCACTACCAGGTGGCCAGGGAGGTGCAGAGGATTCTTCAGAGGTACAAAGAGCTTCAGGACTTTATAGCCATTCTGGGTATGGAGGAACTCTCTGAGGAAGATAAGGTCCTGGTAGGCAGGGCACGCCGTATACAGAAATTCCTCTCCCAACCCTTCTTCGTAGCAGAACAGTTCACCGGCTCTAAGGGTAAGTATGTCCCACTCCAGGAGACTATTAAGAGCTTTAAGGAAGTAGTAGAAGGGAAATATGACCGCCTGCCCGAGCAGGCCTTCTATATGG
>MHYW01000057.1 GCA_001828545.1 Planctomycetes bacterium RIFCSPHIGHO2_12_FULL_52_36 | reverse complement strand
GCTCCGCCTCGTAGTCGTGGGCAAAGAAGTAGCAGTGGCGGCACCTGAGGTTACAACGGTTGGTAACGTCAATGGCACCAATTGCCCCCTCCGGCTTGCCAAAGAGGTCAAAGGAGGCAAGGTCGTAGACCTTGAAGAGGAACTTAGCCCTCTCCTTGCCTATAATCTGACTGGAGAATTGAAATAGGTTATCTCGTATAGACATTTTATTATTTCGTAGGGGCAGGTTTGAAACCTGCCCCTACCACATCATAAAAAATCAGATTTTTCCAGAAAAAGCAATACAAATCCATTTACCCTTTCAATCTTTCAGGTAGCTTTTTCGCCGGTAATCACTACTTGTTCGGCCCGTCCACTTTTCCATAAAACTCGTGACATAAACAGCGCCACATGTACAAGGCCCATAAGGACAGGCACCTCAATAAGTGGACCAATAACCGTTGCAAAGGCCTGACCTGAATCAATCCCGAAGATTGCAACGGCGACGGCTATTGCCAATTCAAAATCGTTGCTTGCCGCAGTAAAAGAGACGGCCGCCGTCTTGCTATAATCAGCACCGATTGCATAGGCTATAAAAAACGTTGCAAACCACATAGAGAAGAAATAGCATGTGAGTGGTATCGCCACCCTTAGTACGTCCAAAGGTAATTCAATGATGTATTCCCCCTTCAGAGAGAACATAATCACGATAGTAAACAATAATGCACCCAGGGTTATAGGACTTATCTTAGGGATAAAGGCATTCTCGTACCATTCCTTGCCCTTTAGTTTTAACAGAGGGAACCTCGTCGCTATTCCTGCGACGAACGGTATCCCAAGGTAAATACCCACCGTCTTGGCAACCTCTAGCATAGAGACGCTGGTATTTAAACCTTTAGCAAGCCCCAGCCAATTGAGTAAAAGGGTTATGAAGAAGTAAAAATACGCAGAATAAAATAAAATCTTAAAAACAGTGTTAACCGCAACCAGTCCTACGGTAAGCTCCCTGTCTCCTTCAGCAAGTTCGTTCCACACTATCACCATAGCAATACACCGTGCCAGCCCGATTATGATGACACCCATCATATATTCCGGATAATTGTGCAGAAATAATAACGCCAGGCCAAACATAACCATTGGGCCAATTATCAGGTTTAGGCCAAGAGATAAGCCGATGAGTTTTTTATTCGTAAATATCCTTCCCATCTCTTCATACTTTACCCTGGCTAAGGGAGGATACATCATCAGTATTAAACCGACGGCAATAGGGATTGAGGTAGTACCTGTCTGAAGGCCAGTGATGAATCTGGTCACCGAAGGCAAGAAATAACCTATCCCCACCCCTGCACCCATAGCCAGGAATATCCACAGGGTCAAAAGTTTATCCAGCAATGAAAATTTTTTTATTGCCCTCACCATCCCCCGCTGGCCCGTTCTTCCTTTCCTTTTATCGGAAATTGAAAACTGAAAATTTTAAATTTAATCCGCCTCAGGCAGACCAATCTACATTTTACAATCCTGCTTGAAGATTATAGGGCATTTCTTTTATAATTAAAGACCTCTGAGAAAGTACTGGCGAAGTTGTCATTGCGAGGGACCTTAGTCCCGAAGCAATCTCCTTAGTAGTTACAGGAGAAAAGCATGAGATTGCTTCGCTTCGCTCGCAATGACGTCGCGGTGTCACTTCTTTCACTTTTGCAGAGGTCTCAATTAAAGAAAACGTTTTCAAAAGGTAAAGGCTAGGGCACTTGAAACTACGGGTAAACGAAATCTTTAAGAGCATACAGGGGGAGTCCACCTACGCCGGACTGCCCTGCAGTTTTATAAGGCTTACGGGGTGCAACCTCAGGTGCAGTTACTGCGATACGACCTACGCCTACGAAAAGGGTGAAGACATGGGCCTTGAGGAGATCCTTGCAGACATGGAACTCCTGGGGTGCAACCTGGTAGAAATCACAGGGGGTGAACCACTCCTTCAAGAGGGCACAGGTGGACTTGTCAAAAGACTGTTGGGTGAAGGGTACAAGGTGCTGGTGGAGACTAATGGTTCACTGAACATAGACGTACTCCCTGAGGGGACCATAAGGATTGTGGACATCAAGTGTCCTGGCAGTGGCATGTCCGAGCGGATGGACTGGAAGAATATAGAGCGGCTCAGGGGTACGGATGAGGTTAAATTTGTCCTCTCTTCCCAGGAGGATTATGCCTGGGCCAGGGGGATTATAGACAAGTATGCCCTGCTGGATAAATCAAAGGTCCTCATGGGCGTGGCGTACGGGAAACTGGACCCGAGGCCCCTGGCCGAGTGGATACTCCAGGACGGACTGGAGGTGCGTCTCCAACTCCAGCTACACCGTTACATCTGGCCTCCAGGTACACAGGAAGGTACTCTACTGAGGAGCACGTGCCGTCATGAAGTTGGCCGTAGTACTCCTTAGCGGGGGTATGGATAGCTGTGTGACCACAGCCATTGCCAGGCAAGACCACGAGCTTGCCCTACTGCACGCCAACTACGGACAGAAGACAGAGCGGAGGGAACTCAGGGCCTTTAATGATATTGCCCAGTACTACCTCGTCCCCCCCGGCAGGAGGCTCGTGGTGGACATGCACTACCTGGGGGAGATGGGAGGGTCTAGTCTCACTGACACTGGGATGGAAGTACCTACGCAGGCTAAAGCCTGCGGCTACAGTAATCCGCCTGACGCAGAAATCCCCTCCACATACGTACCCTTCAGGAACACCCACCTACTGGCCTCAGCAGTATCCTGGGCAGAGGTACTGGGTGCCAGAAAGGTCTTCATCGGGGCGGTAGAGAACGACAACCCCTGTTACCCCGACTGTAGGGAGGTTTACTACAAGGCCATCAACCAATTGGTAAGGGTGGGCACCCGTCCGGATTCTCAGATAGTGGTAGAAACCCCCCTGTTACACCTCAAGAAACCCCAGATTGTCCAGAAAGGCATGGCCCTGGGGGCGCCACTCCATCTGAGCTGGTCTTGTTATAAAAATGAAGATAGGGCCTGTGGTACGTGTCAGAGTTGTAGACTGCGGTTGGGGGCCTTTAAAGAGGCAGGGTACATAGACCCCGTCCCCTATGAGGCGGAAATAGTAACTAGTAGCTAGTAGATAGTAGTCAGTAGCTAGGGTAGAAGTAGGTCTCCTGACCTGCCTTGTAGGGGTTGAAAATATTCAACCCCTACACACAAGAATAATGTTTTTCCCTGTCTACTATCTACTAGCTACTAGCTACTGTTTTTTGCTGGGTGAGTTCCCTATAAGTAGCCTCGGCGGCGAGTTGTTCGGCCTGTTTCTTACTCTTTCCCTTCCCGTGACAGTACTCGGTATCCTTGATTATCACTGCCACTTCAAAGGTCTTCCCGTGTTCCGGGCCGTGCTGGTGTATCAACCTGTAATGCGGGGTAGTGCCCAGGTGCTTCTGGCAGTGCTGTTGCAGGAGGGATTTGTAGTTGCCTTCGTGTTCGCTGTGGCAGACACGGGCAATCTCTTCTCCCAACTGTGAGACGACAAAATCCCTTACGGCGGAGAGCCCGCCATCCAGATATATGGCGGAGATAATGGCCTCAAAGACGTTAGCTATGAGTGACCTGGGGAAGTTCTTACGCTCTGGCAGACCCTTGCCCACCACCACGTATTCCCCCAGGTTCAACCTGTCTCCAACCCTGGCCAGGATGGTCTGGCTCACTACCACAGACTTTATCCTGGTCAACTCCCCCTCGCAGTACTCCGGAAAGGCCTTGTACAGGTGTTCTGAGATAACCATCCCCAGGATGGCGTCTCCCATAAACTCTAACCTCTCGTTACTCCCGTTGTACTCCAGTTTACAAGAGGTATGTATCAGGGCACTCTCCAGGAAGGAGACGTCCTTAAAGGTGTAACCCAGGGCTGTCTGGCACTTCTGGGGTTTACTTAAGGTGGTATCCGCCCCTTCGCTCCGCTCAAGGGCAGGCTGAGGCGGACATGGCGGAGTGGCAGGGCCACCTCCGGCAGGAGGGGCGAATTTGCTTTTGGCTTCGCCTTCACAAGGGCCACTCTCCACAAAAGTGGATTGGCAATCAGTTTCCCGTAACTTCATCCTTCTGAAATTTTCTCTCCTTGAAGAGCATATCCTCATCCAGGGCAGTATATTTAGTTGCACACTGGATAAGGTCGTTGGAAGTACTCTTCCTGAAAGACACCACCTCTACACGGCACCCGTGGGCCTTCAACATCTCCACCAGTGGGACAAAGTCCCCGTCTCCAGAGACCAATACTACAGCGTCCAGCCTGGTGGCTATAGCTATTGTATCTATGGCAATGCCCATATCCCAGTCCCCCTTGGCAGTACCATCTGGACGGAGGCGCAGCTCCTTGGACTTTATCTCGTACCCTAGCCGTTCCAGGGCCTCTATGAAACTAGACTGGTCTACATCGGGCTTCTGTACCACGTATGCAATGGCCCTTACCAACTGCCTATCCCCTACTATCTCTTGTAGTAGTTTACTGTAGTCTATCTTTGACTGGTGGATGGCCTTGGCCGAATAGAACATGTTCTGCACGTCAACAAAAACCCCTACTCGCTGGTCCGAATTCTTTGAAATGTCTTTTCCCGACCCCAATATAATACTCCTTTATGTCGATTTATTTAATATAAGATTGCAATACAATCATACAAATACTATTGTAACAAGACCTTAATAGGAGTCAATTAATATTTTATTGACACCCCTCTTAAATTCTGATAAATATAGCAGTTAACGAAATTTGTACCTATTCCGCCTGCTATCGGCTTTCGGCCTTCAGCCCTCGGGTTTCGGCTATTGACCGACGGCCGAAGGCCAACACCCGAAAGCTGAAAAGATATGGAAAACCAGTCTTTAGAGTCCTTACGGGGGCAGATAGACGCCCTGGACACCCGCATAGTACAACTCCTTAACGACAGGGCCAGGATTGCACAACAGATAGGGGAGATAAAAAGACGTACCAATACAAGGGTCTACCACCCCGACAGGGAATCCCAGGTTTATAAGCGTATCGCCTCTGAAAACAAAGGCCCTCTCCCAAGCGCCTCTCTGACAGCTATTTACAGAGAACTCATGGCCAGCTCAAGGGCGCTCGAAAGGCCCTCCAGGGTGGCCTATCTCGGACCTGAAGGCACCTTCAGTTACGTGGCGGCCAGGAAGAACTTCGGCCCTGCAGAGTATATACCCCAGAGGACTATTGAAGATGTATTCAGAGAGGTGGCAATGAAGACGGCAGACTACGGCATAGTGCCCGTAGAAAACTCTACCGAGGGTGGCATAAGGGAGACCCTGCAGATGTTTCTAGAGTTTGACGTAAAGGTCTGCGCAGAGGTAGTGCTCCCGATACACCACAGCCTACTGACCCGCAGTCCAGAGGAGTCCATACAGAAGATTTATTCCAAACCACAGGCCTTTGCCCAGTGTAAGAAATGGCTGAGCACCCACTTCCCCCAGGTGGAACAGGTGTGGGTGGAAAGCACTACAGAGGCCGCAATCATGACGAATGAAAAGCCCAATTCAGCTGCTATAGCCCATGAAGAGGCGGCAGAGATATATGGACTTAATGTCCTCTACAAAAACATAGAAGATTACCCATCCAATGTTACCAGGTTCTTCGTCCTGGGAGAGAGCTACCCTGGCCCCAGCGGCCAGGATAAGACTGCCCTCATGTGCTACATAAAAAACCAGGTGGGCGCCCTATACGGACTCTTGCATCCCTTCAAAAAATACTGTATCAATCTTACCAGTATAGAATCCCTCCCTTCCCGCAGGAAGGCATGGGACTACAGTTTCTATATTGAATTTGAGGGGCATGTCTCAGAGCCCAGGGTCAGCAAGACCCTGGACAAGATGAAAAAGAGGTGCCTGGAACTCAAAACCCTGGGTTCATTCCCCAGGAGCGAACCTTTTCTAGAAGGAGCGGAGGCAGTTTGAACCCCTTTATAGTAGGCAACTGGAAGATGAACCCTGGCTTGGAAGAGGCTTTCAACCTGGTGCTGGACCTCAGGGAGGGGCTGGAAGGAGTGGATGGGGTAGAGGTGGGTATCTGCCCCCCCTTTGTCTGGCTCCCGGGGGCGTGCTCCATCCTGAAAGGAACAAAAATAATCGTAGTGGCACAAAACATGCACTGGGAGAAAAAGGGGGCCTTCACGGGAGAGGTCTCAGGACCCATGTTAAAAGATCTGGGCTGCACCCACGTCCTGCTGGGCCATTCCGAGAGGAGACACCTCTTCGGAGAGACAGACTCCATGATAAACAAAAAACTAAAGACCGCCCTCTCCCTGGGCCTGAAGGTTATCTTCTGTCTTGGGGAGAGACTGGAGGAGAGGGAGGGCGGTGAGACCTTTACCGTGGTGGAGAGGCAGCTTACTGCCGGCCTGGAGGGCGTAGGGCAAGAGGCACTCCCCGAACTGACAATAGCCTATGAACCAGTATGGGCCATAGGTACGGGTAAGAATGCCACCCCTGAGCAGGCCCAGGAGGTCCACGGCCACCTCCGCAATCTACTGGAAAATAAATACGGAGACGAAACAGCCTCCCGGGTGAGGATACAGTACGGCGGGAGCGTCACCCCTGAGAACGCAGGGGAACTCCTCGCCCAACCCGACGTCAATGGCCTCCTGGTAGGCGGTGCCAGCCTCAAAAAGGATTCTTTCTTGAAGATAGTTTTCACAACCCAGGAACGCATGAGGAGTCCAATATAAATGGAACTAAGGTCAGAAAAGTCTTTTCAATGGATTCTAGCCTCTGTGGCAGTATTTGGCATTATAGGGGCCATATACTATTTCAGGTGGGTCGCTTTATTAAAGGTCTTCCTGGTCTTGAACTGTCTAGCCCTCTTAGGCTCCATCCTCCTCCAGGCTGGTAAGGGAGGGGGGCTGGCCGCCATAGGCGGGCTGACAGACCAGTCGGCCTTCGGTACCAGGACCAGCACGTTTCTCAGCAAACTCACCTATTTTATAGGTGCGGCGTTCATCGTCAGCACCATCTGCCTCACCAAACTCTCCACTACCGTGGTAATAGGGAAGGCGGTCCCACAAGAGCAGGCAGAGTCCCCTGTACTGCCCCCGGAACACCCCCCTGTGGGAAAGCTCCCGGAGGGACATCCTCCCATGGCTCCCCATCCAGGGGCGGTGGCACCGCAGGCAAAGGAGGCCGGTCCTACCCTGGGATGGCAGGAGAAACAGCACGAGGAGACCGCTCCTCCGTCAACTCAGCAGAACCCGCCTAAGGCGGACCGGCAATGAGATGCTAAAGAGCATGACCGGCTTCGGAAGGGCCGAACATAAGGACGATAAACTCCATCTACAGGTGGAAGTCCGTTCCGTTAACAACAAATACCTGAAGATTACCTCCGACGTCCCCAATGCCCTTCTATCCCATCAAGAACAACTTGAGAGACACCTCAAGGAGAAGGTACACAGGGGGAGTGTCCACCTGGACGTGCGATGCCGCACTGCCGTAAATTCTCTCCCTTATCACCTGAACCTGGAGGCCCTGAAGGGCTATTACCGCTCCCTCCAGGAACTACAGAAAGAACTGGGCCCGGAGGGGGAGGTCCCTCTGGCCGCCCTATTTTCCTTGCCGGGCATATGTGAGAAGGGGGAGGGGCCAGAAAGGGAGGTGGAGACACAGCTTCCCCTCGTGGAGTCCTTGATAAACTCGGCCATGGAAAGACTCCAGGAGATGCGTACCCAGGAAGGCAAGGCCCTGCAGGAAGAAATCCTGAGGTGCAAGAGACAGATTGAACGGATACTCACGCGCCTGACCAAGAAGGCCCCTCAGGTGGTAGAAAACTACAGAGAGAGGCTCCACAAAAGGGTCTCCCAACTCCTGGAAGGTACAAAAGCCGAACTGGCTGAGAGCGACCTTGCCAGGGAGGTGGCCTTCTTTGCGGAGCGCTCCGACATTACTGAAGAGATAGCCAGGCTAAAGAGCCATTTGCAACAGATGGACGAGACCGTACAGGGAGACGCCCCCGCCGGCCGCCGGATGGAGTTCATCGTACAAGAGATGTTCCGGGAGGCCAACACGATGGGCTCCAAGGTGGGCGATGGAGAGATGCTCAGGGACGTCATAGACATCAAGATGGAGATAGAAAAAATAAAAGAGCAGGTCTTCAATGTGGAATAAACCCGGTACCGACTTTCCTATTAAGACCCCCTCCCCTGGTGGGAGGGGGAAGGGGG
This sequence comes from Planctomycetes bacterium RIFCSPHIGHO2_12_FULL_52_36, assembly GCA_001828545.1. Lineage (GTDB taxonomy): Bacteria > Planctomycetota > Brocadiia > Brocadiales > Bathyanammoxibiaceae > 2-12-FULL-52-36. Next base: position 555 of record MHYW01000057.1, on the reverse strand, counting down.
AGGGGGATTCACCCCCACCCTGCCCTCCCCCCTCAATGGGGAGGGAATCTACATCTGAGACAATCAGGTGTGGGAAACTGCTAATCATCTCCGGTCCCTCAGGCAGCGGCAAGACCTCTATCTGTAGAGAACTGGAAAAAGACCCAAGGGTCAGAAAATCCATCTCCGTCACGACCCGCCCCCCCCGTCCCCAGGAGCAAGAGGGAAGGAACTATTACTTCGTCAGCGAAGAGGAATTCAAAAAAAGGATTGACCGGGGAGAATTCGTAGAATACGCCAGCTACTCGGGACGCCTCTACGGCACCCCTTTAGAGCCCCTTAAAAAGGCCATGGTAGAGGGTATCATCTACCTGCTGGAGATAGACGTCCAGGGGGCCCAACAGATATTGAAAAAATTCCCGGAGGCCATTTCCATCTTCATCCTCCCTCCGCATGAAGAGGAGTTAGCGGTACGCATAAAGGGGAGGAACCTCCAGCCCGACCTCCAGGGCCGCCTGGCTATAGCCAGGGAGGAGATCAAGCTTGCCGAACAGTACAAATATCGGGTGGTGAATG
>MHYW01000056.1 GCA_001828545.1 Planctomycetes bacterium RIFCSPHIGHO2_12_FULL_52_36 | reverse complement strand
GGGGTTGGAGGTATTTCTTTGGAGGGAGGATGGTAGGGATATAATCCTCCCCTGGGTCCCAAAAATCAGGTGCCTCACCAAAGACGTAGTGTGGTCCCTTCTTTTTTACCCGGCAGACCTTGTAATCCTTTTTCAGGTTTTTATAAAAGGGGTCTACGTCCTTTTTTTGAAGAAAAACCTCTCTCATTTTGTTAGACCTCTATTATGTTCCCCCTCCCTTGATGGGAGGGGGAGGGGGGAGGGTGATACTCACCCCCACCCTACCCTCCCCCATCAAGGGGGAGGGAATTTAAAACACTCTACACCTTTTCGGAAGATTTCAGCATATCCTCGGCAGTGGGTCGGATGCGGGCATATCTATAACCCTTGTGCCTCCCACCAGGGTCTTCATGAAGACCCTGCCCGCTGGGCCTTTTACTACCTCCCCAATAATGGCTGAGTCTTTCCCAAGGGGGTGCCGCCTGAGGACGTTCAGGACCCTGTCTGCATCGGCCTCCGGGCAGACTATTACTACCTTCCCTTCGTTGGCCAGATACATGGGGTCAAGTCCCAATAGCTCGCAGGCCGCACCGACCTCCTCCCTTACGGGGATAGACTCTTCAAACAGCAGTATAGCAAAGTCCCTCCCGTTTGCCACCTCGTTTAGTGTGGTGGCCAGTCCGCCCCTGGTGGGGTCTCGCATGAACCTTATATCTCTACAGGCCCCCAGGGCCTTCTGTATCATCCCGGCCAGGGGGGCACAGTCGCTTAGTATGGGCGTATTGCAATACGCCCCTACTTCTAGCAGTCCTTTCCTCGCCGCAAGGATGGCCACACCGTGGTTACCCAGGGTGCCGCTGAGGAGTATCTTATCTCCAGTCTTTATCCTGTCCGGGGAGATATAAAGGGAATCTTCCACAACGCCTATACCGGCGGTATTTATGTATAGCCCATCTGCCGAACCCTTTTCTACGACCTTGGTATCGCCAGTAGAAATTATCACCCCGGCCTCCATGGCCGTCTCTTTCATAGAACTCACTACCCTCTCCAGCAGAGACATCTCCAGCCCTTCCTCTAATATGAAGGCAGTGGACAGGAATAGGGGCCTGGCCCCCATGACGGCCAGGTCGTTCACCGTCCCACTTATGGCCAGTCTCCCTATGTCTCCCCCCGGGAAGAAGAGGGGTTTCACCACGAAGGAATCCGTGGTGAAGGCCACCCTGGTACTACCAACTTGGTGCTTGCTACCCTCTCCCTTGAGGGGAGAGGGTAGAGCCTGCCCTGAGCAGAGCGAAGGGGTGAGGGTGTCCCCCGCCCCCTTCTCCCTCCCACCAGTGGAGGGGGGTTTTATTGAGGTCCCACCAGGGAAAGGGGGTTCTTCTGGGGCAGGGCAACCAGGTAACTCCACTATTGCAGAATCACCAAGCTGGGCAAGGATAGGGTTCTGAAAATGGCGGAAGAACACGTCTCTTATTAACTCCTGCGAGAGTTTTCCACCACTGCCATGGCCGAGGAGTATCCTTTTGTCGTTCGTCATTTATTTTCACCTTGATACTTAAACCATGCCGCACAGGTGCCCTCGCTGGAGACCATACAGGGGCCTACGGGGTGGCTGGGGGTGCAGGTCCCGCCGAAGAGGGGACAGTCCGGGGGTGTCTTTACCCCCCGGAGCATGTCGCCACACAGACATCCTTTTGGTTCTCTTGTCTTGGGTGCAGGGACGGAAAAGTGCAGGGCGGCGTCAAACCTCCGGTATCTGCTCCTGAGTCCGAGGCCGCTCATGGGGACTACCCCGATACCCCGCCATTCTGCGTCGCAGGGTTCAAAGACCTCCTTAATGACGGCCTGTGCCCTGGGATTGCCTTCGGGCCTTGCTACCCTGGAGTACTGGATTTCTACCCTGGCCTCTCCTCGTACTATCTGGCCAAGCAGGAGGTGTATTCCATGGAGGATGTCCAGTGGCTCAAAGCCGGCAATAACGCATGGTATACCAAACTCCCCGGCCAGGAACTCATAGGGCCTGGAGCCTATGATGGTACTGACGTGGGCAGGGCATATAAAACCCTGTAGGGGCACGGCGCGCCGTGCCCCTACATCCTCCACCAGGGACCTCATCACCTGGGGCATGGTCTTGTGGGCGCAGAGGACGAAGTAGTTCCCTAACCCCTTTCTGTCGGCCTCCAGCACGGAGGCGGCAATGGTGGGGGCGGTGGTCTCAAAACCTACACCCAGGAATACCACCTTCTTATCGGGGTTGGCCTCTGCCATGGAGAGGGCGTCTGCGGTGGAGTAGACCACCTTTACGTTGCCCAGGACCAGCCTCTCCAGACTATTGGCAGTATCACCTGTAATGGAGCCTGGGACCTTGAGCATGTCTCCGAAGGTGCAGATGATTACCCCGGGGACGTGGGCCAGGGTAATGGCCTGGTCTATGTAGCTTGTGGGGGTGACACAGACGGGGCATCCTGGCCCTGATAGCAGTCTGAGGTTGGCAGGCAGTATCTCCTTTAGTCCGTATCTGAAGATGTTCATGGTATGGGTACCGCAGACCTCCATAATCGTATAGTACCGTCCGTTCAGGAGGGAGGAAATCCTCTGGGCCATCCCCCTGGCCAGTTCTTTATCTCTAAACTCCGTCATGTATCTCATGGTCTGAACCCTGTGTGTCCGGGGGTTTTCGCAGGCTAAAGCCTGCGGCTACGGGTGTATTTCATGGCTTAAATCCTGTCGTGTCCGGGGTAGGACTGCTTAGGGTGGACATGAACTGGAGGGTCTTCCTAGCCACTTTTTCATCTAGTCTCTCTATGGCGTAGCCTGCATGGACAATGACGTAATCCCCCACCGAGACACTATCCAGTAGAGACAGGTTTATCTTGCACCTTAAGCCCCCCAGTTCTCCCACGGGTGGGTCTAACTCTACTACCTTCATAGGCACGCCCAGGCACATTACTTTGCCCCCTTTAACTGGGGCAGATACTGCCTGTCTGCAATTACTGCCTGGCCCAGGCTGAGGCCACCATCGTTGGTGGGCACCTTGTGGTGGATATAGACGTCAAATCCCTCCCTGCCAAGGATACCCTCACAGAGCCTCAGGAGGAGGACGTTCTGAAAGACTCCCCCACTAAGGACCACCCTTTTCTGCCCGCTCTCTCCCCGTATCCTCTTACAGACCTCTCCTGTCATAAGGGCAACTGCGTGGTGGAATCTGGAAGAGACCTTTGGGGTCGGTGTCCCCAAGAGTAGGTCTTGCAAAATCCCTTCAAATAGACCATGCCAGCCTATAAGGATTTTTCCCTCTCTTTCTTTTAGCTCAAAGTGGTAGGGCGTGTCAGTTCCTTCATCCGTCCCGCCTGAGGCGGATTCAAGTTCAATAGCGGCCTGGCCTTCATAGGTTATTACCCCCCTTATACCCAGCAGGGCTGACACCCCGTCAAAGAGCCTCCCCATGCTGGAGGTCAGGGGTGAGTTTGTTTTCTTATCCATCATCTCCTTTACAGTAGGCCACTTCCCCTTATCCAATCTCCTTACAAATTCTATGTCCGTCTCCAGAAAGTCCTTTCCAAAAAGGTAGTAGAGGTAGCTGAGGGCCATACGCCAGGGCTCCTTTATGGCCCTTTGTCCGCCTGGCATGGGGACGTACTCCAGATGCCCCATCCGGCGGTAGCCTTGGGGGCTTGCCAGGAGGAATTCCCCTCCCCAGAGATGGCCGTCCTCGCCGTAGCCCAGGCCATCAAAGGCGACCCCGATGACCTCTCCTTCCAGGCCATTCTCAACCATACAGCTTACCACATGGGCATGGTGGTGTTGTACAGGTATTTTTGAGATACCGTCCTCTAGTCCAAGGGCGTACTGGGTGGAGAGGTAGTCGGGGTGCATGTCGTAGGAGACTATATCTGGTTCCAGATAGAGCATCTTTTTAAAGCGTTCTATGCCCTGCTGGAAGGCCTCCAGGGTCTCCAGGTTCTCCAGGTCTCCGATGTGTGGGCTAAGGAAGGCATGGTGTTTCTTACCGATACAAAATGTATTCTTAAGCATAGCCCCACAGGCCAGGACGTTCTTCCCGAACGGAGAGGCTAATCTGAGGGGATAGGGTGCGTAGCCCCTGGCCCTCCTGATAAGGATTGCGGAATGCGGAGTGCGGGGTGCGGAGTGCGAAATTCCACATTCCGAATTCCGCATTCCGAATTCTGGATTGACCCTCACTACGGAATCGTCGCAACGGGTGAATATGGGCCTGTTAGAGACCAGGAAGTAATCGGCAACGTCTTTAAGACGTGCCAGGGCCTCTGGGTCCTCGAAGACGATTGGCTCGTCGGTAACGTTTCCACTGGTCATGACCAACAGGTCTCCAGCGTGACGTAAGAGGTAGTGATGTAAGGGTGTGTAAGGGAGCATAATGCCCAGTTCCTTGCAACCTGGCGCCACGCCTTCGGCTATCTTAGCCCCTGGCTTCTTTTCCAGGAGGACGATGGGCCTCTTGGCGGAGAGGAGGAGTTGGTCCCCCTGGGGGCCGACGTGGCAGACCCCTCTTGCCACCTCCAGGTCTCTGGCCATGAGGGCGAAGGGTTTCTCCCAGCGGCGTTTCCTATTCCTCAATTCAGATACCACGCGGGACTGGGTGGCATCTACTGCCAGGTGATAACCTCCTATGCCTTTGATGGCAAGAATCCTGCCACCTTTAAGGAGACTTACGGCCTGCTCAAGGACGTCCCCTGGTAGTTCGTTCCCACGGCAGTCTAACAGTCTCAACCGTGGACCGCATCTGGGGCAGGCATTGGGTTGGGCATGGAACCGCCTGTCCTGGGGGTCGTGATACTCCCCGGAGCAATCCTGGCACATAATGAAGGCGTCCATAGTGGTATTGACCCGGTCGTAGGGGATGTCTCTGGCGATGGTATAGCGTGGTCCGCAATGACTGCAATTGATGAAGGGATAGAGGTATCGGCGGTCGGAGGGGTCAAAGAATTCCTTAAGGCACTCCTCACAGGTGGCTATGTCAGGAGCTACCAGTGCCTCTTTGTGGGTTGAATCCGCCTCTGGTAGACTATTCTTTATCTCAAACGTGGTGTAACCTAGAGGGGGCAGGTCCTGCCAGTGGAGTTCTTCAATAAGGGCCTGGGGTGGAGGGGAGTCCAGCATGGAGTTGATGAACCTGTCCAGGTGTTCCCTTTCTCCCTCAATGTCAATGGAGACCCCGAGGGTATCGTTCTGTACGTAACCCTTGAGGAAGCAGCGGGTGGCTAACCTGAAGACAAAGGGACGGAAGCCGACTCCCTGGACGATGCCTCTGGTGATGATTAGACGCCTCGCCACTCTTGGAGAAGACAGGCCCTGTACCGATGAGGTACAGGGCAGGGGAGGACGGCCCGTTCCGGAGGGAGACAACTACGTCACTCCCTGGAGGTCCTTGTTCGTTTCTTGCGGGGTCTCTTGTATGACCCTGGAGAGGGAATTGATTCTCTTAAGGTACTCCAGGTGAGATGTGGTCTCTACTGAGGCGGATGCCTCCAGTCCCTTTGCGGCCTGAAAGTTCTCCAGGGCCGTACGATAGTTGTTCTCGTAATAATCTCTCAGGCCGGAGTAAAAGAAGTAGAGGAATCTGGTCTCATTGTCAGTAGTGAGGGCCAGGGCTTTTTTGATGGTGTCTGCGGCCTGCTGGTAATAGCCGCTGTGGTAATAGCTCTTAGCGGCGGTCTGGAGTACCGCCAATCTCCCTTCCTTATGGATAGTGGAGAATAGTTCCTCCAGTCTCTCCGGACCAAAAACTTCCTTAAGCAGGTTTTCGTCCTCTAAGAAGAATCTCATTAACAGGCCATTTTCAGGGTAGCTGGCCATGAAGTCTTTTAGCTGTTCCAGGGTCTCGGACAGGAGGGCATTGGTCTCCTTGAGCTCTACAGTAAGCCTCTTTTTGGCCCTTTCCAGGGTGCGGTCTAACTCTTTAAGGAACTTCTTCTCATGCGGGCCTTTCTGGGGTTTTCCTTCCAGGGCCTTTGCCTTCGGGCCATAAGTCTCTACCTGGTAACAATTTTCTCGGATAATCATGGCTTCGTGGAAGATAGAGCTCACGGCCAGGTCAAGGAGTTGTTCCTTACTGGAGCTGGAGTTGTTTTCCCTGAAGATGGAGTGGCATATCTTTTTTAGGTTGAATAAGAGGGACTGCCCTTTATCATCTACAAGCTTCTGGACTTCCTCAAATCTAAAAGTCCCCTTCTGGTAATCGTCGTAGAACTGTCTGTAGAGGACTATCGAGCGGAGGAAGATTTTGACTATCTCTACTATCTTGCGGTCTCGGTCCCTGTCTTCCATTCCTTTTGCCACGCTGGT
>MHYW01000055.1 GCA_001828545.1 Planctomycetes bacterium RIFCSPHIGHO2_12_FULL_52_36 | reverse complement strand
TATAGGCCACCTTGGGCGAGCCCACGTTGGCATCCACCTTGTATTCGCTGAGCATACGGTTCTTCAGCACCTCCAGATGGAGTTCCCCCATACCAGAGATTATGAGCTGTCCCGTCTCATCGTTCATCTTGACGCCAAAGGTAGGGTCTTCCTTCTTTAGTTTGTTGAGGGCGTATATGAGTTTCTCCTTCTCCGCCTGGGTCTTGGGCTCTATGGCCATGGAGATGACCGTCTCAGGGAACACTACAGGCTCCAGGAGGATTTGATGCTGACGCTCACAGAGGGTGTCCCCCGTGGCCGTATCCTTCAGGCCGACGGCGGCCACGATATCCCCTGCCGTAGTCTCTTCCACCTGCTCCCTGGTATTGGCGTGCATCTTGTAGATGCGGCTTATTAACTCCACCTTGTTCTTCCTGGAATTAAAGACCCTCTGTCCCGAACGTAATCGCCCGGCATACATCCTTAGATAGGTAAGGTCGCCGTGTTTGTCAGTCATGATTTTGAAGGCCAGGGCGGCCAGGGGCTCCTCCTCGGAGACCTTCCTGACTACCACCCCTTCCTTATCGGGATGGGTACCCTCCACAGGGGGGACATCCATCGGGGAAGGGAGATAGTCGCATACTGCGTCAAGGAGCATCTGTACCCCTTTGTTCTTCAAGGCAGAGCCGCACAGTACCGGGACTATCTTGGTACTGATGGTAGCCTGGCGTATGGCCTTCTTAATCTCCGCCTCCCCTATGGGCTCCTCCCTGAGGTACATCTCCATAAGCCATTCCACCTCTTCTGCCACCTTCTCTATCATCTCTTCACGCACCTTTTTGACGAGGGGCATGTCCTCAGCGGGTATGTCTACCTCTTTATATTTTGTACCCAGTTCCTCTCCTTCGTACGCCCAGGCCTTCATTCCTACCAGGTCTATACAACCCTTGAAATCCTGTTCTTTTCCAAGGGGTATCTGTATGGGAACTGGTTTTGCTCCCAACTTCTCCCTGACCTCTTCCACCACCTTAAAGAAGTCGGAGCCTACCCTGTCCAGTTTGTTTACAAAACATAATCTGGGCACCCGGTACCTGTCAGCCTGACGCCATACGGTCTCCGACTGTGCCTCTACCCCCCCCACCCCGCAAAATACACATACGGCCCCATCCAGTACCCTTAAGGACCTTTCCACCTCCGCCGTAAAATCTACGTGGCCTGGGGTATCAATAAGGTTTATCTGGAAATCCTTCCAACTGCAGGAGGTAGCGGCCGCCGTAATGGTTATCCCCCTCTTCTGCTCCTCCTCCATCCAGTCCATGGTAGCAGTGCCTTCATCTACCTCGCCCATCTTGTAGGCCTTCCCAGTGTAATAGAGGACCCTCTCGCTGAGGGTGGTCTTGCCTGCATCTATATGGGCGGCAATTCCGATGTTCCGCAATTTCTCTAAAGGTTTCTTCTCCACGGTACTCCTTGACTCCTTACCACGTAAAGTGGGCAAAGGCCTTATTGGCCTCGGCCATCTTGTGTGTGTTCTCTCTCTTCGTATAAGCGGCGCCTTGTTTCTTGCAGGCGTCCGCAAGTTCGTCGGCCAGTCTCTGTGCCATGGGACGTCCCTTCTTTGCCTTGGCGGCCTGGATTATCCACCTGAAGGCCAGGGAAAGCTGTCTCCTCCTTTGGACCTCTATCGGGACCTGGTAAGTTGCCCCACCAATACGCCGGGAGCGCACCTCTACCAGGGGCTTTACGTTGTTCACCGCCGTTTCCAGGACGTCTAAGGAACCTTTGTCTGGCAGGCGCTTCTTAACCAGTTCCAGGGCGCCGTACAACGTCTTCTCCGCCAGGCTCTTCTTCCCCTTCTTCATCAGGTTGTTAATAAACTTGGAGACCAGCTTGCTCCCGTACACCACGTCGGGTTTAAGGAAGGCCTCTGTACTCCTGTATTCTAAAGCCATAAGGTTTTACTCCTTTACTTGGGACTCTTGGCCCCGTACTTGGAGCGACTCCTTCTCCTGCCTTCTACCCCGGATGAGTCCAGGGTACCTCGGACGATATGATACTTTATACCAGGGAGGTCTCTCACCCTCCCTCCCCTAACCAGGACAATGGAGTGTTCCTGGAGGTTGTGGCCCTCCCCCGGGATGTAGGCAGTAACCTCCCTACCATTAGAAAGCCTGACCTTGGCCACCTTCCGCAGGGCGGAGTTGGGCTTCTTGGGGGTCCTGGTCATAACCTGCAGACATACGCCCCTTTTTTGAGGGCACTGGGAGAGGTCAGGGCATTTGCTCTTTTTACTTACCCTTTTCCTTCCTTTTCTTATCAACTGGTTTATCGTAGGCATAAAAGGGGCTTTCCTCCTCTTTAAGCTTTTCTTTTCAACTGGATTCCTTAGGGGGCCTCCAGCTCCGTCTTCCTCACCTCTAGGCCCAAGAAGGCCTTAAAGCCCGTGCCAGCGGGGACCAGGTGCCCCAGGATGACGTTTTCCTTAAGACCCTGGAGATTGTCCCTCTGTCCTCTAAGGGCGGCTAAGGCAAGGACCTTGGTAGTCTCCTGGAAGCTGGCCGCTGAGATGAAACTCTCGGACTGCAGGGAGGCCTTAGTTATACCCATAAGCAGGGGTTTGGCTGTGGCAGGTTTGCCTTTAGATTCTTTTGTCCTTTTGTTCTCTTCTTTAAACTTGAACTTGTCTATAATCTGCCCCGGCAGGAAGGTAGTGTCCCCTGGTTCGTCCACCTTTATCTTCCTGAGCATCTGACAGATAATAATCTCTATGTGTTTATCGTCTATAGGTACGTTCTGGGAGCGGTAGACGTTCTGCACCTCTTTTAACATATACTGCTGCAGGTCTTCTTCTCCACACACGCGCAGGATGTCCTGGAGCACTAGGGGGCCTTCTACCAGGGGGTCTCCAGCCTTCACACGGTCAGCCCTGTGCACCCTGAGGTGCTTTCCCCTGGGGACCAGGTGTTCCCTGTGGTGGCCTGAGACCTCGTCCGTAACGATTATTGTCCTCTTGCCCCTCCTCTTTTCTCCCAGCTCCACCGTGCCGTCTATCTCGCTGATTACGGCCGGGTCTTTTGGCTTCCTGGCCTCAAAGATTTCCGTCACCCTGGGCAGACCGCCGGTGATATCCTCCGTGCGTGCTATCTCTCTGGGGGTTTTGGCCAGGAGGACGCCTGGGTTCGCCTCTTCGCCTTCTTCTGCCTCTATATAGGCCTTTTCTGGTATGGGGTCGGCGCTGAGTATCTTCCCGGAGGCGTCTTCTATAATAATCTGTGGGTGGAAGTCCCCTTTGTGTTCTATTATAACTTTCCTCTTAATGCCTGCCTGGGTGTCCACCTCCGTGCGCATGGTCTTGCCTTCCAGGATATCTTCAAAGCGTACGAGCCCCTTGAACTCTGCCAGTATGGGGGTCATATGCGGGTCCCACCTGGCCAGGAGGTGCTGTGCCCCTATCTTCTCCCCATTCTTTACTAGAAGGGCTGCACCCAGTGGTACCAAATATTTATCTATGAGTCTCCCCTTCTCGTCCAGGATATCAATCTCACCATTGCCTACCAGAGAGACTATCTGGCCCTCGGGATTCTTTACTACCTTCAGGTTAGAGGCAAACTCTACCACCCCTGCCCTCTTTGACCTGAGTTCAGACTCTTCAACGGAACGGGCGGCCGTACCTCCTATATGGAACGTCCTCATGGTGAGCTGAGTGCCTGGTTCTCCTATAGACTGGGCCGCTATAATACCCACGGCCGTACCTTCCTCTACCGACTCACCCCTTGAGAGGTCCATCCCATAGCACATGGCGCACACCCCTAAGGGCATCTCGCAGGCCAGCGGGGAGCGGACCTTTATCTTGTCAAGGCCCAGGGCCTCTATCCTCTTGGCCTTGTCCTCCGTTATTAGCTCGTTCTCTTTAACTATGACCTCGTCCTTTACCAGGTCCACTATGGCATTCCTGGCAACCCTTCCCGAGATAACCTTACTCAGCGGTACTTCCACCTTGTCCCCTCTATAGACGGTGCTCTTGGTAACACCACCAAGGGTACCACAGTCTCTTCCCGTAACTACTACGTTCTGGGCCACGTCTGCCAGCTTTCTGGTGAGATAGCCACTATCGGCCGTCTTAAGGGCAGTATCAGCCAACCCCTTTCTTGCGCCGTGGGTGGAGCTGAAGTATTCTAACACCCCCAGCCCCTCTCTGAAGTTGGCCTTTATAGGCGTCTCAATGATGCGTCCCGAAGGTTTGGCCATGAGGCCCCTCATGCCTGCCAGTTGACGCATCTGTTGGCCACTCCCTCTGGCACCAGAGTTCATCATGAGGAAGACGGGATTAAGGTGTGGTCTACCTTCCTTTGTGTCTGTCTCCAGTTCTTTTAGCATCTCCTCAGCCACGACGTTGGTGGCGTCGGTCCAGGTATCTATGATTTGGTTGTAGCGTTCCCCCTCAGTGATGGCCGCCTTCCGGTAGTGCTTCTGTATCCTATCCACCTCTGCCTCCGCCTTGGCTATGATTTGGGGCTTCTTCCTGGGCATCTTGAGGTCGCTTATACTGAGGGAGAGACCTGCCTTGGTGCATTCCTTAAAACCCAGGTTCTTGATACTGTCCAGGAGTTCAATGGTCCTCTCCCTACCCAGGTTTCTGTAGCAATCGTGGATGATACGGTTCAGGCCCTTCTGGTCCAGGTTGTAATTATAAAAGGGCAGTTCGTCTGGAAGGATATTGTTGAATATAACCCTCCCTACAGTAGTCTTGAGTAGCCCCCTGGTAGTCTCCTGAGGCCCTTCTTTGCTCATGGCTGTCTTTCCCTTAGGGAGTCTGACCTCTATATGGGTGTGCACCTTTGCCTTCTTCTCGGCATGAGCCAGGAACACTTCCTCTATGGAGCTAAAGACCCTCCTGGGTTTCTCAAACCTCTCGTCTTCCATCCAGAAGGTGAGGTACGCACAACCCAGCACTATATCCTGGGAGGGTGTGATGACAGGTTCTCCTGAGGCAGGGGAAAAGATATTATTAGTGGATAGCATGAGGGTTACGGCCTCTATTTGAGCCTCGTAGGAGAGGGGCAGATGGACGGCCATCTGGTCACCATCAAAGTCAGCATTAAAACCTTTGCAGACTAGGGGATGGAGCTTTATGGCATTACCCTCTACGAGGACGGGCTCAAAGGCCTGGATGCCCATTCGGTGCAGGGTGGGGGCCCTGTTAAGTAGCACGGGGTGATGGCATACCACCTCTTCCAGGATGTCCCACACCACCTCTTCTTTCTTGGCGAGTATGCGTTTGGCGCTCTTTATTGCATCGGCCAGACCCAGTTCCCTGAGTCTGCGGATGACGAAGGGCTGGAAGAGTTCCAAGGCTATCTTTTTGGGGATGCCTACCTGGTGGAGTTTGAGTTCAGGGCCTACCACTATCACTGAACGGGCAGAATAGTCTACCCTCTTGCCCAGTAGGTTCTCCCTGAAGCGCCCCTGTTTACCCTGGATCATGTCCGTGAGGCTCTTCAGCGGCCTATTATTACTGCCCAGTACCGGACGTTTGGAGCGCTCGTTGTCAAAGAGGGCGTCTACGGCCTGCTGGAGCATCCTCTTCTCGTTCCGTATGATGACCTCCGGGGCATTTAGCTCTATAAGTTTTTTCAGTCGGTTGTTGCGGTTTATAATCCTCCTGTAGAGGTCATTAAGGTCACTGGTAGCAAAATTACCACTCTCAAGGAGAACCAGTGGCCTGAGGTCAGGGGGTATAACCGGTATTACCTTGAGGACTAACCACTCGGGTTTATTCCCTGAGTCCCTCATTGCCTCTACTAGCTCCAGTCTACGTATAATCTCCCTCTGTCGCTGGCGGGCAGAGGTCTGGGCCAGCGTCTCCCGCAGTTCTTTAGAGAGTTGTACCAGGTCCAATTTCTTTAAGAGGGACTCAAGGGCCTCAGCCCCCATCCCGGCCTTGAAACTGTGTTCCCCGTACTTCTCCTGGCAGTCGCGGTATTCTTCTTCGCTGAGTAGCTGGTATTCCTTAAGGGGTGTATTCCCAGGGTCTATGACCACATAGTCCTGGAAGTAAATAACCCTTTCCAGTCTGCTGGTCTTCATCCCCAGGAGGATGCCAAACCTGGAGGGCATAGCCTTAAAGAACCAGATGTGGACCACTGGGGCGGCCAGGTTTATATGGCCCATCCGTTTCCTTCTCACCCTGGAATGGGTAATCTTTACCCCGCATCTGTCGCATACTATCCCTTTATGTTTTATCCCTTTATACTTGCCGCAGAAGCACTCCCAGTTCCTTTCTGGCCCAAAAATCTTCTCGCAGAAGAGACCGTCCTTCTCCGGCCTGTAGGTAC